>CAVOGI010000007.1:0-171863 GCA_963695205.1 uncultured Actinomycetota bacterium
GGACTTAGTCACTCAGTTAGTCACTCAGCAGCAGAGAAGAGGTCAGCTCAGCCCCTCAAGCCCGACAACGAAACAGCCCCTGATCTGCGTTTCCGCAGGTCAGGGGCTGTTTCGTACTGGTGGGCGATACTGGGTTTGAACCAGTGACCTCTTCCGTGTCAAGGAAGCGCGCTACCACTGCGCCAATCGCCCGAGGGTGAAGATTTCGGGTTCGTACGTAGTCGAGGTGGAGACGGGATTTGAACCCGTGTACGCGGCTTTGCAGGCCGCTGCCTCGCCTCTCGGCCACTCCACCGTGAAGGCGGTAAACCCTTCCGAGCGGATGACCGGGCTCGAACCGGCGACCTCAACCTTGGCAAGGTTGCGCTCTACCAACTGAGCTACATCCGCATTACACGCGCGTTGGTGACGAACGGGCTGGTTTTGCTACCCGCTGCGCGTGCGTAGGAAACTTATCGGATCAGGCGCTTCCTCTCCAAATTGGGTGTCGTCCGAGTCGTCAGGCACGGGGGTCAGCGGCTTGCGCGCCTCTTCCTTGAGCCCCTGCAACGACTCCGCCAGCTCCTCCTCGGCCGTGGTCCGGCGATCGCCCTGGGCAGTCGTGTGCCGTGTGCCTGCCGCCTCGCGAGCGTCACCTCCCTGCGTACCCCTCTTCTGTGCGGCCAGCAGACCAGCCACCCCACCGGTCGCCCCCGCCTTGGCCGTCCGCCCCGCGGGCGCCATGGCCCCCGCCATGGCCTCCGCCGTGGCCTCCGCAGTGGCCCCTCGCAGTGGCCCCCGCCGTGGACGTCGCAGCGGCCGGAGCCCCCGCCGTCGCCCCTACCTCTTCGCCGGACCCCTGGCTGAGCCCCTTGGCCTCTCTGCGGGCAGCCAGCCGTGCCCGGACCCACATCACCGCCTGCGCGCGCAGGGAGGGCCGTTCCTCGACGGGCCACAGCATGCGGATCGCCGCGTTCAGGGCAGCACCGATCAGGACCGCGATGGCGAGGGCGTACAAGAAGATCAGCAGCACGATGGGAGCCGACAGGGGGCCGTAGATCGAGGTGCCACCCTTGAGCGAGGCCGCCACGGTCCCGCGCAGGACGTAGGACGACAGCGACCAGAGCACCACGGTCAGGACCGCACCCGGCACGTCGCGCGCCCACGGGGTGCGGCGGGGCGTGGAGATGTGGAACAGCGTCGCGATGCTCGCCACGGCTAGGACCGTCACCACCGGCCAGTACAGCCACGCGAGGAAGCTGGCCTCCTTGGGGAGCAGGTCCTTGAGCCACGTCGGTCCGATCACCACGAGGGGGATGACGACGATCCCGACGACGAGCGACATGACGTAGAGCGTCAGGGACAGAGCACGCGTGCCGACGATGCCGCGCACCCCCGACTGCCCGTACATGATCGAGATGGTGTCGACGAAGACGTTGAGGGCGCGCGACCCGGACCAGACCGACAGCAGGAAGCCGACCGAGATGAGGTCGAACCGCCCGTCCTTGAAGACGTCCTGGACCGTCGGCAGCAGCGTGTTCTGGATCAGGCCCGGCGTGAGGAACTGCCCCGCCCACACCTGGATCTGCAGGACGATCCGCGCAACGGTCTCGTCACCAAGCCACTTGCCGAGGTAGCCGACCCCACCGAACAGCCCCAGCACCAACGGCGGCAACGACAGCAGCATGAAGAAGCCCGCCTCCGAGGCCAGCCCCGTCACCCGGTACTTCATGCAGACCCGAATGGTCTCCACCGTCATCCGCGCGACCGACATGGCTCCGGGCACGCGCACCAGCTCGCGACGGACCCGCGCCTTCACACTCACCCACCCACGTTATCCCGCATAGTCTGCGGTCGTGCCCACCCACGCCGTCACCAACCAGGTCCCTCCGCTGCCGGACTACAACGCGCTGACCACCAACCCCGCGCTCGCGGAAGCCGTGCGCCGCTGGGCCGACGAGGCCGCATACGACGAGGTCGAGCAGCTCGGTGCGCGCTCCGGCTCGGCGCAGGCCAGGGAGTGGGCCGAGCAGGCGAACACCCACCATCCCGTCCTCAAGACACACTCCCCCACCGGAGAACGACTCGACGAGGTCGACTTCCACCCGGCCTGGCACTCCCTGATGGACGTCGCCGTCAGCGGCGGCCTCACCGCCGAACCGTGGACCCAGCCCACCGGCAGCGGCGCCCACGTTCGCCGGGCCGCCGGCTTCACGACGTGGTCCGAGGTCGAACAGGGCCACCTGTGCCCCGTCTCCATGACGTATGCCGCGGCGCCGGCGCTCGCGGTCAACCCCGCCCTGAGCGACCGCTGGCTCCCCCAGCTCGCCTCGCGCAGCTACGACTTCGGGCTTCGCCCGCTCGACACCAAGACCGGTGCGATCGCGGGCATGGGCATGACGGAGAAGCAGGGTGGCTCCGACGTCCGCGCCAACACGACGCGAGCCGTGGCGTGCCCCGACGGTCCCGTGGCGGGGGGCGACACCTACCGGCTCACCGGCCACAAGTGGTTCTGCTCGGCCCCGATGAGCGACGCCTTCCTCGTCCTGTCGCAGACCGACGCAGGCGTCGGGTGCTTCCTCGTCCCACGCGTGCTCGATGACGGCGAACGCAATCCCTTTGCGCTGCAACGCCTCAAGGACAAGCTGGGCAACCGGTCGAACGCGTCCTCCGAGGTCGAGCTCGACGGCACGTGGGGCGTGCGCGTCGGCGACGAGGGACGGGGCATCCGCACCATCCTCGACATGGTCGCGGCGACCCGGCTGGACTGCATCCTCGGCTCCTCGGCGACGATGCGCGCGGCGCTGCTGCGCGCGATCCACCACGCGAGGCACCGGAGTGCGTTCGGCGCGCTGCTCGTCGACCAGCCGCTGATGCAGAACGTGCTGGCGGACCTGGCGCTGGAGTCCGAGGCGGCCACGACGCTGGCCCTGCGCCTCGCGCACGCCGTCGACGACGGCGACACCGCCTTCTCGCGGCTCGGCGTCGCCCTCGGCAAGTACTGGGTGTGCAAGCGCACCCCGGTGATGGTCGCCGAAGCCCTGGAGTGCTTGGGCGGCAACGGCTACGTGGAGGAGAACGGGCTCGCCCGTCTCTACCGTGAGGCGCCCCTGAACTCGATCTGGGAGGGCTCGGGCAACGTCAACGCCCTCGACGTCCTGCGCGCCATCGGCCGTGACCAGGCCTCGGTCGACGCCTACCTGGCCGAGGTCCAGCTGGGCAGGGGGCACCACCACGTCCTGGACCAGGCCATCGACGCCCTCCCTGACGTGCTGTCACGCGCCACGCAGGCAGAGGCACAAGCAGGCGCGCGGCAGGTCGTCGAACAGCTCGCCCTCACCCTGCAGGGGGCGCTGCTCGCGCAGTACGCGCCGACAGCGGTGGCGGACGCGTTCGTCGCCAGCCGTCTCGGGGGCGCGCACGGAGTCACCTTCGGGACCCTCGACGCCGGACTCAGCGCGGCAGTCGCGTCCAGCCTGGTCGATCGAGCGTTCGGCGCCTGAGCTCAGTCCTGGATGACTGACAGCACGTTCCCGGCCGGGTCCGTGAACCACGCTATCAGCGGGCCGCCACCACGGAAGATGCCTTTCGCGTCCGTCGCCATCTGGGTCCCCTCGTACTTCTCGAACTCCACTCCGGCCGACGTGAGGCCGTCGACGGTCTCCTCGATGTCGGCGACAGGGAAGTTGAGCACCGTGAAGCCGGCCGGCTGGTGGTCGGGTTTGGGGTAGACGATCGCCCGGTGGTCTCCACCGAGGTGGAGCGTGAGGATCCCCATCTGCTCGGTGACCTCGAGGCCGAGGACGTCCGAGTAGAACGCGCGCGCTGCCTCGATGTCGTTGGTGGAGAACCCGCTGAAGGCCTTCGACTCGCTGAGCATTCCTGACTCCTTCGTCGGTGGACGGCACCAGGGAACTGGTGCCTGCTACCCGTACGGACCACCCCCAGACCCGGAAGTCATCGGTCCCTGCCGGATCGGGCACCTCGATGGTGAGCTACGTGGCGCCGGGCTCTGACAGCTCAGCTGACGCGGAGCCGTTCCTTCTCAGCGGCGACGTCGAAGTCGACCGCCGGCCACTGCGGATTCATCGCCTCCAGGTGCTCGAGGACCAGGCCCTGGACGGCGAGCCGGGCGTACCACTTGCGGTCGGCCGGCACGACGTACCACGGGGCAGCGTCCGTGGAGGTGCGGTCGAGGACGGCCTGGTAGGCCTCCTGGTAGCTCGGCCACTGCAGTCGCTCGTCGACGTCCCCTGGGTTGTACTTCCACTGCTTGTCGGGGCGGTCGAGTCGCTCGGTCAGCCGGGCCTTCTGCTCGTCCGCGGAGATGTGCATCATCACCTTGACGACGGTGGTCCCCTCGGCGACGGCCTTCTCCTCGAAGGCGTTGATCTGGGCGTAGCGGCGCGACCACGTCGACCTGGGCACCAGGTCGTGGACTCGCACGATGAGCACGTCCTCGTAGTGCGAGCGGTCGAACACCCCGATCTGCCCGGGCGACGGGAGGGCGTTGCGGATGCGCCACAGGAACGGGTGCCGCCGCTCCTCGGCCGACGGCGCCTTGAACGCGGTGTAGCGCACGCCCTGCGGATCCATGTGTCCCACGACGTGGCGCATGATGCCGCCCTTGCCCGAGGTGTCCATGCCCTGCACGACGAGCAGCAACGAGCGCTGACCGTCCATCTTGGCCTCGGCGTAGAGGCGCTCCTGGAACTCGCCGATCTCGCCCGCGCGCGCCTCCAGCGCCTCCTTGCCGGCAGCCTTGTCCCCGTCGAAGGCCGGTGTCGAGCGGGGATCGCACTCGGCGAGGACGAAGCCCTCTCTGGCACGGAGGGCGTCGCTGAACGTCACCGACCCAAGAGGCGTCGCGTCTGCGGCCTTGGAGTCCGGGTGCTTGGTGGCCTTCGCGGCTCGGTCAGCCTTGACGGCGACCTTGGACCGCATCGCCTTGCTGCTGCCCTTGGTGGACGCGCCGGCTTTGCTGGACTTGCTCGTCTTCGTGTCCTTCTTCGCCATTGGCGCATCCTGTCACCGGTCGTCGCCCCGCGCGAGGGCTGTGAGCCGCGAGACCGCGCGGTAGTACTTCTTGCGGTAGCCACCTTCGAGCATCTCCTGCGAGAAGATCTCCCCCAGGGGTTGGCCACTGGCGAACACCGGGATGTCCGCGTCATACAGGCGGTCCGCAAGGACCACGAGACGCAGCGCGACGGCCTGGTCGACCACGGGGCGCACGTGGGTCCAGCCCACGGCACTCACCCCGTCGAGCAGGGTGCGGTAGCGACTCGGGTGCACCGTCGACAGGTGGCGGACGACGTCGACGAAGTGGTCGAACACCGCACCCTCGCGCTGGGTGGCCTCGGCGACCTCCGTCTCCGTCAGCGGCGGGGGGCTGTCGACGGTGTCGCGGTGCCGGTAGTCAGGGCCGTCCACCGTCAGCACGTCGAACCGCGACGCCAACGCCTGGATCTCGCGCAGGAAGTCCTCGGCGGCGAACCGCCCCTCCCCCAGGGCGTCGGGGAGCGTGTTGCTGGTGGCAGCGAACGAGACCCCGGCCTCGGCGAGCCGGGCGAGCAGCGTCGCCATCAGGACGGTGTCACCCGGGTCGTCGAGCTCGAACTCGTCGATGCAGACCAGCGTGTGCCCGCTGAACGCCTCGACGGTCTGCGCGAACCCCAGCGCGCCCACGAGGTTGGTGTACTCCACGAACGTGCCGAAGGACTTCGGACCGTCCACCTCGTGCCACAGGCTGGCCAGGAGGTGGGTCTTCCCGACGCCGAACCCGCCATCGAGGTAGACCCCCCGCCCCGACTGCGGGCGCTTGCGGCGCCGACCGAACAGCCCCGTGGCCGCCCTGCGGCTGCGCGGCACGCAGCGACGCGGCATACGCCTCGAGCTTGTCCACCGCTGCGGCCTGGCTCGGCTCAGCGGGGTCGGGTCGGTAGGTCGCGAACCGTTCGGCGTCGAACCGAGGTGGTGGGACGAGGTCGCGCACCAGCCGGTCGCGGTCGAGCGTGGGGGTGCGGTCGGTCAGCGAGGAGGGCACGGAGGAAGCGTAGGTGAGGCAGACTTCCGGCCATGCGCCTGCTGCTCAGTGAGACCGGCTCCCCCTCCCCCGGCACGGATCTCGACGAGGCCGCACTGCGCGAGGTGTATGCCGTGCCGACCGACAGGTCGTGGCTGCGCGTCAACTTCGTGGCGTCGCTCGACGGCGCCGTCACCGGTGCCGACGGTCGCTCGGGAAGCATCAACACCCCAGCCGACTTCACCGCCTTCTCGGTGCTGCGGCAGCTCGCCGACGTCGTGCTGGTGGGTGCGGGCACCGTTCGAGCCGAGGGGTATCCAGCCCTGCGGGACGAGGACGCGGACGCACCGGTCCTCGCGGTGGTGAGCAACCGGGGCGAGCTGCCCCCGACGGTCTCGTCGATGACGTCACCGCCGGGGTCTGCCCTGCTCATCACCTGCGCGGCGGCCGACGCCGACTGCGTCTCAGCCGCACGCGTGGCGCTCGGTGACGACAACGTCATCGTCGTCGGCACCGATCGCGTCGACCTGGTCGCCGCGCGAGAGGCGTTGGAGCACAGGGCCTTGCGCAGCATCCTGTCCGAGGGAGGGCCGACGTTGTTCGTCTCCATGCTCGCCGCGGGCATCGTCGACGAGGTCGACCTGACCTGGGCGCCCACTCTCGTCGGCGGCAGCCACGGCCGGATCACTGACGGTCCCGACCTCGATGTGGCGCTGACGCCGATGCTCCTGGTCGAGGAGGACGGAACGGTCCTCGGCCGCTGGCGCGTCACCCGCTGAACGGGTGCGCTGACGATCCCCTAGCTGCTGACGAAGTCGGCGACCGAGCGCTCCCACCGCTGTGGGTCGACGTTCCACTCCTTGGTGTGGCGCGCGGTGTCCCAGTGCTCCATCGTCACGAGGTCGGGCCGCGCAGCGGCGAGCTGTTGCGACGGTCCGACAGGGACGAACTCGTCGTCGACGGAGTGGATGATCAGCGTGCGGTGCTTGCAGCTCCGCGGCCCGGCTCACCCAGTCGGTCTGCGCCACGTCGACAGGGTCGTGGACGCCCACGAGACGCCGAGTGAGCCTGCGTCCCATCAGGAACCGGCTCAGGCCACCGATCGGGTCCGGGACGCCGTGCATCCGCGCGTGGTGCACGAGCACGTCGGTCCAGTCGATGACGGGGGCATCGCAGGACCACGTGCGAGACGTAGTCGGCGAGCCATGACCGGCTCAACGTCTGCAGGACGATCGCCCCACCCATCGACCAGCCCACGAGGACGAGCTCGCGGGCTCCCTCCTGCACCGCGAAGAGCGCCGCATCCTCGATGTCACGCCACTCGGACAGACCGAGGTTGTAGCGCCCGTCGGCGCCGTGACGGGCACCGAGGTCGTTGCGGTAGGACGGGATGATGATGTTGATCCCGCTGTCGTGCAGTGGTCTCGCGGCGCGCAGGCCCTCGTCGCGCCGGGCGCCACGGCCGTGCACGAGCACGGCCCACCGGGTGGACGGCTTCTCGGCCCGGATCACCCAGGCCGGCATGGTGCCGAGCTCGGTGAGGACGTCGACGTACTCGGTGCGCAGGCCGAGGGCCCGGTCGGGCGGACCGGCGTAGAAGTACTGGTCCCACCTCCCGTAGCCGGGCGCCAGGTGGCCCGAGTCGAGGCCGAGCACCTCACGACGGACCCGCCCCCGGTCCTCGTCGACGTCGAGGACGTCACCGAGCCGGACGTGACCCGAGGAGCCGTCGAGCCACAACCCGTACCGACCCGGCACGACGCTCTCCGGCGTGACGCCGAGCGTCACCACCCGGTCGTCGACGGCCAGGATGTGGGTGTCGTCGGGCCGCTGCCGGTCCGGCGTCAGGGCTCGTCGGGCGACGTAGGCGGCCACGCCGACCGAGGAGACCGCTGCCGTCGCAGCAAGCGAGCCAGCAGTGACACCAGCCACCGCGGCAGCCGTGCGCAGGGGTCGACGCTCCAGGCTCATCGACCGGCCTCGCCCAGGACGTCGGCCAGGTCGAAGCTCACGGGTTCCTCCAGCTGCTCGTAGGTGCAGGACCGCGGGTCGCGGTCCTCGCGCCACCGCACGAACTGTGCGGTGTGGCGGAAGCGGACGCCCTCCATGTGGTCGTACTTCACCTCGACGACTCGCTCGGGCCGAAGCGGCGTGAAGGACAGGTCCTTGCCGGCGTTCCACCGACTCGTGGCCCCACTGGTCGGGGTCCGCGTCCCCGCCTCCTGCTCCGCCCAGGCCCACGGGTGGTCCTCGAACGACGTCACCAGGGGCTGGAGCTCCTCGAACAGCTCCTTGCGTCGCGCCATCGGGAACGCACCGATGACCCCGACGCTCATCAAGGAGCCGTCGTCGTCGTAGAGCCCCAGCATCAGCGACCCGATGAGGTCGTCGCCGGTCTTGTGGGTGCGGTACCCGGCGACCACGCAGTCCGCGGTGCGGACGTGCTTGATCTTGAGCATCGTCCGCTTGTCCTGCTCGTACGTGCCCGACAGCGGCTTGGCGATCACCCCGTCGAGCCCGGCGCCCTCGAACTGCTCGAACCACTCCTGCGCCACCTCGGGGTCGCGCGTGGCGCGGGTCAGGTGGATGGGTGCAGCCACCGAGGCGAACGCCTCCTCGAGCAGCGACCGGCGTTCCGAGAACGGCCGGCCCGTGAGGTCCTCCCCGGCCAGCGACAGCAGGTCGAACGCCACGAACTGCGCCGGCGTCTCCGCGGCGAGCTTCTTCACCCGGCTCGCTGCCGGGTGGATGCGCTGCTGCAGCGCCTCGAAGTCGAGCCGGTCCCCGGAAGCACCCACGACGACGATCTCGCCGTCGACGACTGCCTGGTCCGGGAAGTTCTCCAGGACCGCCGACACCACCTCGGGGAAGTATCGCGTCATCGGCTTCTCGTTGCGGCTGCCGATCTCGACCGAGTCGGCGGACCGGAAGATGATCGAGCGGAAGCCGTCCCACTTCGGCTCGAAGAGGTAGTCCCCCGTCGGGATCCCCTTCACCGGTTTGGCCAGCATCGGTGCGACTGGGGGCGGCACCGGCCCCCACTGCGACCGCAGCTCGGCGTCCCGGTCGGCCTTCGGTGTCATGTAGTCCGCGTCGGCCTTGTCGGACCGCCGCTTGCTCGGCTGCACCCGCGGCGGCTCGCCGGGCATCTTCGGGTAGTCCGGCGGGAAGTTGAGCTCGCCCAGGCCACGCTCGTTGATGTCCTTGTCCCACAACGCGATCGCACCGCTGACGTCACCCACCGCCTCGTCCATCCCGTCCCAGGCGTCACCGGACGACGCGAGGATGCCGGGCACCGTGCGCACGGTGAACTCCCCCGGGTCCACACCGACCAGCTGGTCCCAGCCCAGCGGCATACTGACCGGCGCCCCGGGCAGCGGGCGCGGGCTGTAGGCGGACGCGATGGTGCGGTCGCGGCACGCCTGGTTGAAGTCGACGAACACCCGCTCACCCCGCTCCTCCTTCCACCACGGCGGCGGTCACGAGGTCGGGCAGCCGGCGCTCGAGCTCGCGAGCGATGCCGATGACCCCGTGCCGCACGTCGAGGAACTCGTGGGTCGGGGCGACGCGGACGAAGACGTGGACTCCCCGGTTGCCGGAGGTCTTGACCCACCCGGTCAGCCCGATCTCGGTGAGCAGCTCGCGCAGCGCGACGGCGGCCTCGACGGCGTCGGCGAAGGTGCGCCCGGGCTGCGGGTCGAGGTCGATGCGCAGCTCGTCCGGCTTGTCGACGTCAGTGGTCCGGACCGGCCACGGGTGGAAGGTCACGGTGTTCATCTGCATGGCCCACACGACCGCAGCGGGCTCGGCCACGACGACCTGGAGATGCTTGCGCCCCGAGGGGTAGGTGCACATCACCGGGGTGATGAAGTCGGGCATGCCCTTGGGCGGGTTCTTGGTCCAGAACTCCTCACCCGCGATCCCCTCCGGGAAGCGCTGGAGCGTCACCGGGCGGTGACCGAGGGCGTTCATGAAGCCCGACCGGACGTCCACGGCGTACCGCGCCAGGTCGAGCTTGGTGATGCCCGTCGTCGGGCCAGATCAGCCGGTCCGGGCTGGAGATCCGCACCTCTCGCGCGTCCCCCCAAGGCCCCCCGGGCACCTCCACCGTCGTCGCCGCTGCCGCCATGGCCCGACCCTATCCGGCGGGCCCGTCACCCACCCGCAAGAATCGGGGGTGCCGGCCGGGGACCAATTTCGAGGTCGGCAGCGTTGTGCACGACGTGAGACTGAGCCGAAGGAGTCGTGACGTGAGCATGGACCAGACCGACCGCACGTATGCCGTGAGCAAGACCGAGGACGAGTGGCGTTCCGAGCTCAGCCCGGCGGAGTACCAGGTGCTGCGCCAGGCGGGGACCGAGCGCCCGTACGTCGGGGAGTACACCGACACCAAGACCGAGGGCGTGTATGCCTGCCGCGCCTGCGGTGCCGAGCTGTTCACCTCGGGCACGAAGTTCGACAGCCACTGTGGCTGGCCGTCCTTCTACTCCCCCCTCGCCGGTGACAGCGTCGAGTACATCGAGGACGTCTCGATGGGGATGAAGCGCGTCGAGGTCCGCTGCGCCAACTGCGGCAGCCACCTCGGGCACGTCTTCGAGGGCGAGGGGTACGGCACCCCGACCGACCAGCGCTACTGCATCAACTCGATCTCGATGACGCTGAAGCCGGTCGACCAGGCCTGACACCGGCCCGAACACCAGGCGCGACCCGGCTCCACCCGCGCAAGTTCGGAGGATCCGGCCTTCCAGGACCCGCTGGATCCTCCGAAGACTGCGTCAACGAGCAGGGCCGCCGTACCTCGGGTCGGTCTCCCACCATGGACGGTCGGAGACCGGCTCGAGGTCGAGGCGGGCGTCGACCGCGGCCGCCTCGACGCGATCGGCGCGGACCCAGGCCGCCACGGTCGCCGCGAGCAGCGGCAGGCCGACGACCTCCGCAAGGCCGAACATCGCCCCGCCACCGACGTGCTGCTCCCAGAGCGGGTCCGCCGCAGCAAGGTAGGCGGCCACCGGCGCGCCGAGGAGGGCGGGCGCGGCCATGACCACGACGCCCGGCACGGCATCGAGCAGCCCGTCGCCGAAGCCGATCAGGACGCGGACCCCCGGCGTGCACCACACCGGGGTCAGCTCGTCGGCGAGCAGGGGCAGGACGAACATCAGCCCCGTGCCGACGAGGACCGCGTAGGTCGCCTCACGCAGCCACGCGTGCTGCAACGACGCGGCGAGCCACGGCGTGACGAACATCGCCAGGTGCAGCCCGGTCGCCACGACCGAGCCGATGAGCGGGAACATCGCGACCCGGACCACCCGTCCACCGAGTGCGCGGCGCAGCGAGGCGGCAGGCCCGGCGCCCAGGGCTCGCAGCGCCAGCCCCACCGGGTCCCCGAGGGCGAGCCCCACCGGGGTGATCGCTGCCAGGACAGCCGACTGGGCTGCAGCCGCGACGAACGAGGTGTCGCGGTGGACGGCCAGGCCACCGTCGGTGGCCAGGACGAGCGTGCCTACGCCCGAGCACTGCGAACGTGACCACCCGCAGCACGGGCACGGCCTCGTGGCGACGCCGGAGGGTCAGGAGGACGGCGGCATACCCGACGGTCAGCAGGGCGGCGAGCGCGGTCCCGACCGGCGACAGCATCCACGCGGTGAACACGTCGCTGAAGCCGAAGGTTGGCACCCCCCTGAGCCTGCCCTCGCCACCTGAGAAGCGGCTGAGGAAGCGCGTCGCCGCCTGTGGGAAGCACGACCGGTGCGAGCCCCCGGCCTGGTGGTCGGGGGCTCGCGTGTCCGCAGGTGCTGGCCGCCTAGCCGACAGCGGGAGCAGGAGCAGCTGGGTGGCCCACTCCGATGCGGACCTCCTCCTCGGCCGGCACGGTGCGACGGTGCCACAGTCCGAGGGAGCTGAGCAGGAACATCAGGCCGGAACCGATGAAGGCGGCGATCGCCCCCCAGAGGGCGATGGTGCCCATCGTGCCGAAGGCGTACGCGTTGAGCAGCAGGCCGCGCAGGGTGTTGCCCATGAACAGCGTCTGGCGCAGCTGGCCGAGCTCGGCGACGGTGGCCGGGTCTGCCGTCTTGTCGGCGGAGGCCGCCAGGAACTCGCCACTGACCTCCTCGTAGGTCTTGCCACCGCTGGCCTTGTTCATGTGGACGAGGATGTAGTGGTCGGCGTACGCCTTCGCCTGGGCACCCGTGGTCAGCTCCTGACCCGCGTACTGCGACAGGTACGGCTTGATGAGCGGGTCCTCGATCGCCTTCCCCGAAGGCATCGTGATCTTCTGGTCGGCGAGCTGGCTGTGCACGTTCGCCGAGACGAAGTTGCTTGCCCAGAGCAGCAGGCCGCCGGCGGCGAGGAGGACGGTGGCGAGGATGAGGCCGCCGATGGTGAGGAGCGTGTCAAAGGTTCTGCGTCGCATGGATTCGTCTCCCGCTGAACGGGGTTTCGCGGCCCCGGTGGTCGCCCTTGTGGGCACCTCCAGCATCGAGGGGCCGGGACCAACCTGACCGGGACCATCGTCCTCACCCGCACGTGAGCCGCGCCACATCCCTACGGCCGCAGGGAGTTTCGTCCCCACGGGCTCGCCTCGTCAGCGCAGGGACCGCAGCAGCTCGGCGACCTCGACGCGCCGCCCCGTGTGGAACGGCAGCTCTTCGCGGACGTGCATCCGGGCCCGGGAGGCGCGCAGCTCGCGCATCAGGTCGACGATGCGGTGCAGCTCGTCGGCCTCGAACGCCAGCACCCACTCGTAGTCGTTGAGCGCGAACGACGCGATCGTGTTGGCGCGCACGTCGGGGTAGTCGCGCGCCATCTGCCCGTGCTCGCGCAGCATGTCGCGGCGCTCCTTGTCGTCGAGCAGGTACCACTCGTAGGACCGCACGAACGGGTAGACGCAGATGAAGTCCTTGGGCGTCTCGTCGGCGAGGAACGCCGGGATGTGGCTCTTGTTGAACTCCGCCGGACGGTGCAGCGCCGCCGCCGACCAGGTCGGCTCGAGCAGGTGGCCGAGGTCGGTGCGCAGGAACGCGCGGTATGCCGCCTGGACGTCCTCGATCTTCTCGGCGTGCCACCAGACCATGAAGTCGCAGTCGGCCCGCATGCCGCCGAGGTCGTAGACACCCCGCGTCAGGACGCCCTTCTCCTCGAGCTCGCCGAAGAGGGTCTCGACCTCCTTGGCCATCTGCTCCCGGTCGTCACCGAGCGGTGCGGTGACGCTGAACACCGACCACATGGCATACCTGATGGAGTCGTTGATCTCGCGGATCCGGGAGGGGGTGGGCTTGCCAGTCATGGGTTCATTCTCCCGCGTCGCCGCTCCGGGCGCGCAGGTGGGTGGTCACGGCCAGCGCGGCGGCCCGACCGCTCGCGATGCAGGCCGGGATCCCGACCCCCTCGTATGCCGCGCCGGCCAGCTCCAGCCCCGGGACGGCGGCCACCGCGATCCGGATCCTGGCAACCCGGTCGACGTGCCCCACGGTGTACTGCGGCAGCGCGCCGCCCCACCGCTGGACGTGCGCGTCGGCAATCCGCGGGAGCTGGTGGCCGAGCGCCTCGCTGACCTCGGCCACTGCGATCCCGACGAGCTCCGCGTCGGGGCGTTGCAGGTCGAAGGTCTCGCCGTACCGACCGACCGACGCGCGCAGGAAGAGGAGGTCCTCGGCGGCCTCGGCCGTCCAGCGCCACTTCGTCGACGAGAACGTGCTCGCCTTGATCGTGCGACCGTCCACAGCCGGCACGAGGAAGCCCGACCCCGGCAAGGGTCCCCCTGCGGCGTCGACAGCGAGGGTCACGATGGCCATGGACGCGTACTCGATCTCCCGCAGCGCCGTGGCCGCGGCAGCCGCGTGAGGCTCGACGATCCGGGCCGCAGGCGCCGACGGCACCGCGACGACGACGGCATCGGCCCTCAGCGTCCGCGGAGCCGGACGGGCACCGGTGACGACCGACCAGCCCGACCCGTCACGGCGCAGCTCGCGGGCGATGGTGCTGCTGAGGATGGTCACCCCGCGCGAGCGCAGCGTCTCGGACAGCACCTCGGCCAGGCGTCCCACTCCCCCGTCCAGTCCCGCGAACACCGGCGCCGTGGAGCCGGCGGAGGACAACGCCGAGGTCTGCGCTGCGGTGGCCGCAGCATCGGTGAGCGAGGCACCCGCGGTGACGGCGGCATACACCTGCGGGAGGCAGGCGCGCAGGGACAGGCGCCTGGCGCGGCCGGCGTAGACGCCGGCGAGCAGCGGCTCCACGAGGCGGTCGACGACGGCGTCCCCGAGTCGCGCGGCGACGTAGTCACCAACGGAGATGTCGTCGAAATCGCTTGAGGCCCAAGGACTCTCGGCCTCCGCACGCTCGATCTCCTCTGCCGAGAGGACACCGGCAGCGGAGGACGGCGGCGACGGGATGCCCATGAGGGTGCCGCGGGGCATCGGGTGCAGCTGACCGCGCGACCAGATGCTCGCCGTCGTCGCCTCCGGGTGCACGACCTGGTCGTCGAGGCCGAGCTCGGACATCAGGGTGAGCGCCTCCGGGCGCCGGGCGAGGACCGACTCGGCGCCCACGTCCAGGGCCACTCCCGCCACCGGCTCACGGCGGAGCTTGCCGCCGGGACGGTCGGCTGCGTCGACGACGGTGATGTCTGCCCCGGGCGCGGACTCCAGCAGCTGCCAGGCAGCGGTGAGCCCGGTGATGCCTCCACCGATGACGACGACCCGCGACCCGACCATGGCCCCACCCTTTCAACATCGTGACTGTTTCGACACCGCAGGGTCGGAACGCCAACCCGACCGGCCCGGTCCCAGTGGCATCACCCGCTCGCTCGACGATGACCTTGGGGGTCGCCATGTTCCGTGATCGTCCGCACCGCCTTCTCGCCGGCCTCACGGCCGGTCTCCTCGCTGCCATGACGCTGGCCGCCTGCAGCGGCAGCTCCGGCAGCTCGTCGTCCGCCAACTCGTCCGCCAACTCGTCCGGGCGAGTGGCCGACCCGGGCGCCGCCTCACGGGCCGACACGTCGGCCGGGGCACCGGCCGCCAAGCAGGGCGCCGCCAAGGAGAGCGCCGCCGCCGACCCCGCCGCCGTGGACCCCGCGGTCCTTACCGCCCCGGGGTCGACCCTGGCCCGTCGGGCCACCGTCGCCATCAAGGTCACGAACCTCTCGCAGGCGGTCGCTGCGGTCCGAGCCCTGTCCGCAGCCTCCGACGGCGTCATCCTCGCCGAGAACATCGGCACCGGCGGCGGCTACGTACCGCTGGCGGACCCTTCCAAGGTGAGCGCGACGACATACGCGGAGATCACTCTCTCTGTCCCCGCCGCGCGCCTCGACACGGTCATGGCCGAGCTGGGCCAGCTCGGGACGGTCATCCGTTCCGAGAGCTCCAGCGACGAGGTCGGCAAGCAGATCGTCGACACCCAGTCACGGCTGGAGACCATGCGTGCCAGCGTCGAACGCGTGCGCGCCCTCATGACGAAGGCCACCGACCTCACCCAGATCGTCACCCTCGAGGCCGAGGTCAGCCGTCGACAGGCCGACCTCGAGGCCCTGGAGGCGCAGCTGGCGGCCTTGAAGGACAGCGTCGCCCGCGCACCCGTCCAGATCAGCCTCACGACCGAGTCCGGGGTCATCGCGGCTCCTGCACCGGCGAAGGCCACCGGGTTCATGGCCGGCCTCAGTGGTGGGTGGGACGCCTTCTCGTCGTCGGTCCGGGTCGTCCTGACCATCGTCGGCGCCCTGGTGCCGTTCGTCGCCGCCGGCGCCATCGTGGGAGTGCCCCTGTGGGTGGCGTGGCGTCGTCGCCGCCCCGTGCCGGCGACGCCCACCGTGCCCACGGCAACCCCGTAGCAACCGGGACCGGCCGGGTCCGGGTCGCTCGGCCGCGTCAGCGGGTTGGCCTCGTCCGCTCCCGCGTCAGCGGGCGCCGACCTCGTGGACCAGCTCGACGACCCGGGTGAGGACATCGGGGTCGGTGGACGGCAGCACCCCGTGACCGAGGTTGAAGATGTGGCCCGGCGCGGCCTTCCCCTCCTCGACGATGGAACGGACCTTGGCCTCGAGCGCCGGCCACGGCGCGAACAGCAGGGCGGGGTCGAGGTTGCCCTGCACGGCATACCCGTCGCCGAGGCGGGCCAGCGCATCGGTGAGGGAGACGCGGTAGTCGACCCCGACGACGTCGGCGCCTGCCGCGCCCATGGCCGGGAGCAGCTCCCCGGTGCCCACGCCGAAGTGGATCGTCGGTGTGCCATGGCCGGCCACAGCGGCGAGCGCCACGCGGGAGTGCGGCTGGACATACGTCTCGTAGTCGGCGCGGGGCAGGTTGCCCACCCACGAGTCGAAGAGCTGGACGACCGAGGCGCCGGCAGCCGCCTGCACGTCGAGGAACGCCCCGGAGATCTGCGCGAGCCGGGCGCACAGGGCGTGCCACAGCTCGGGGTCGCCGTACATCAGGGCCTTGGTGTGCTCGTGGTTCTTGCTCGGGCCGCCCTCGACGAGGTAGCTGGCCAGGGTGAACGGCGCCCCGGCGAACCCGATGAGCGGGGTGGCGCCGAGCTCGGCGACGAGCAGGCGCACCGACTCGGTGATGTCGGGGACCAGGTCGGGCGTGAGCTCGGGCAGCCGGTCGAGGTCGGCACGCGAGCGGAACGGCTCGGCGACGACCGGGCCGACACCGGGGACGATGTCCAGGTCGACCCCGACGGCCGCGAGCGGGACGACGATGTCGGAGAAGAAGATCGCCGCGTCCACCCCGTGGCGACGGACGGGCTGCAGCGTGATCTCGGTGACCAGGTCAGGGCGGCGGCAGGACTCGAGCATGCCGACGCCCTCGCGGACCTTGCGGTACTCGGGCAGCGAGCGCCCGGCCTGGCGCATGAACCACACCGGGGTGTGGGTCACGGGCTGGCGGCGGGCAGCCTTGACCAGCGCTGAGTCGAGGGGGGTGTCGAGGGGGGAGGTCACGCGGCCAATCCTAGGTTGCGCGCACGGGCCTGCTCACACCGCGATGATCGCCGCACCCGCGAGGGCCAGCAGCGCTCCGGCCTGCTGGATGGGGCGCAGCCGTTCCTTGAGAAGGATGCGCGCCCACACGATGGTCACCACGGGGAACAGCGAGCCCAGGACGCTGGCGACGCTCACCTCGCCACGGGACGACGCGATGGCGAAGAGCCCGTTGGCCGTCAGGTCACCGCAGCCGATGAGGAGCAGGGCCGGCACCTCGCGCGCCACGACGCCCCCGAGCGAACGCGTCACCAGACCCACCACGATGAACACGACGACCGACGTGGCACGCATCCCCCACAGCGTCATCAGGGCCGAGCTGCGCGCTCCCCGGTCGAGGCAGAACAACGCCAGCCCGAACCCCACCGCCGCGATCCCGGCCAGGACCACCGGCCGCGTCGACACGTCGCCGCTGAGCTCGGGCCCCGACGCCAAGGTCGCCCCGAGGACCGCGACGCCCATGCCGACCCAGGTCAGGGCGGGCGGTTGGTCACCGGTGGCCACGCCGAGCAGCACGGGCACGGCGACCCCGAGGGCCGCGATCGGGGCGACGACGCCCATCGTCCCGGTGGACAGGGCGGTGTAGAAGCACAGCAGGCCGGTGAGGCCGGACAGTCCTGCCCCGATCGACCACAGCGGCCACCCGGACCCGGTGACCGTCCCGAGCTGGGTGAGCACGACGACGCTGAGCGCGAGGAAGGCGAGCGTCTGGGTCCAGCCGACGACGGCCACCGCCGGGCGCCGACGCGAGAACAGCCCGGCGAAGAAGTCGGACGTGCCCCAGGCCGCGCTGGAGGCGAGGGCGAGGAGGGAGAGCACCCATGAACGCTATCCGGGCAGCGCGACACGACGCGGGTGCAGCCTCCCGCCCAAGGGCGACCCGGCGACATACGCTCTGACGGTGGGCAGCAGAACGGTCCCCGGGGACCAGTCACCCGAGTTCACGCAGGCGCTGAGCGACCTGCGAGGTGCGCGGTTGCGCCCCGAGATCCGCCTCACCGAGGTGCCTGCTCCGCAGCGCATCGCCCCGTATGCCGTGGCCCTCACCGCCGAGGTCGTGGGCGCCGCCGCCGACGAGGACGAGCTCGCCTCGGGTCGCTTCGTGCTTCTGCACGACCCCTCCGCACCGGACCCCTGGGACGGTGCCTGGCGCGCGGTGACGTTCGCCCGGGCCGAGCTCGAGCCGGAGCTGGCCAACGACCCGATGCTGGGTGCCGTGGGGTGGTCGTGGCTGACCGATGCCCTGGAGTCCCGTCACCTCGGCTACACGGCCGAGGCCGGCACCGTGACCCGGGTCGTCTCCGAGAGCTTCGCCGGGCTGTCCGACCGTCCGGCCAGCGTCGAGATGGAGGTCCGCGCCTCGTGGACCCCGGTGGCCGGCAACGTCGGCGCCCACCTCGTCGCCTGGTCCGACCTGCTGTGCACGATCGCCGGGCTCCCCCCGCTGCCCGAGGGAGTCATCGCGCTGCCCGGGCCACGACGCTGACCGCGCCGGGTAGGTTGGGCCGGTGACCGACACCGACGCCGAGATCCCCATGACGGGAGCGGCGCCCTCCACCGCTGACGCGGACACCTCGGCAGAGGTCGCTGAGCTCATCCCGCTCGACATGCCGGCGGACGGCGTCCCACCCGTGGTGGAGACGGAGCGAGGGCTGATGGAGGCCGCCAGGGCGATCGCCGCGGGCGAGGGCCCTGTCGCCCTCGATGCCGAGCGCGCCAGCGGCTACCGCTACGGCCAGCGGGCCTACCTCGTGCAGCTGCGTCGTGAGGGCTCCGGCACCTGGCTCATCGACCCGATCGCCTGCCCCGACCTGTCCCCCCTCGACGAGGCCATCGGCAACGCCGAGTGGATCCTGCACGCCGCCACCCAGGACCTCGCCTGCCTCGCCGAGGTCGGCCTGCGACCGCGTCAGCTGTTCGACACCGAGCTCGCCGGCCGCCTGCTGGGGCTTCCCCGGGTGGGGCTGGCCGCCGTCGTCGAGCACTACCTCGGGCTGTCGCTGGCCAAGGAGCACTCTGCCGTCGACTGGTCGACCCGTCCACTCCCCGAGCCGTGGCTTCGCTACGCCGCTCTCGACGTCGAGGTCCTCGTCGACGTCCGCAACCTCATGGGTGTCGACCTCGCCAAGCAGGACAAGGCCGGTTGGGCCCGTGAGGAGTTCGAGGCCCTGCTCGACTTCACCGGCCCGGCGCCGCGGGTCGACCCCTGGCGCCGTACGTCGGGCATGCACAAGGTCCGCCAGCGCCGCATCGCGGCGGTCGTGCGCGAGCTGTGGGAGACCCGTGACGCGATCGCCCAGGACCGGGACGTCTCCCCCGGCAGGGTGCTGCCCGACGCCGTCCTGGTCGAGGTCGCCATGGCCGCGCCGACGACGCCCGCCGGGCTGCCGTCGGGTCACCGGTCGGTGCGCCGCTACCAGCGGCAGTGGCTCGACGCCGTCAACCGTGCCAACGCGATCCCCGAGGCGGACCTGCCGCCCATGACCCTGCGGTCCGACGGCCCCCCGCCCCAGCGGGCGTGGCCCGAACGCGACCCGGTCGCCGCCGCTCGGCTGACGCAGACCCGCGAGGACCTGACCGCATTCGCCGCCGAACACTCGATCCCGGTGGAGAACGTCCTGTCCCCGGAGCCCCTGCGCCGCGTCATCTGGAGCCCGCCGCAGGACCGCAGCGCCGACGGGTTCGCCGACGCCCTGCAGGCCCTCGGTGCCCGGCGCTGGCAGACCGATGTCGTCGCACCGATGGTCGCCGCCGCCTTCGAGACCCACCCGGACGAGCCGGCGGACGAGTAGGCAGGCACCGCGGCGCTCGCGCGCCATACCTGCGGTGCCGGGGTGACGGCTCTCACGCGAGGGGACACGTGCCCCTTCTTGTTACCGGGAAGTAGCATCGGGGAAGGTGCACGGGCGGACCGTCCGGCACCGACCCACCTGCCCCACCCACACAGGAGGCCACCCGTGCCCCGCACCCTTCGTGAGGTCGTCTTCGTCGACGGCGTCCGGACGCCGTTCGGCAAGGCCGGGGAGAAGGGCATCTACGCCCAGACCCGCGCCGACGACCTCGTCATCCGCTGCATCCGTGAGCTCATGCGCCGCCACCCCGAGCTGCCCCCGGAGCGGGTCGAGGAGGTCGCCATCGCGGCGACCACCCAGATCGGCGACCAGGGCCTGACCCTGGGGCGGATGGCCGCCCTGCTGTCCGGGCTCCCCAAGACCACCCCCGGCTACTCCATCGACCGGATGTGCGCCGGCGCGATGACCGCGGTGACCACGACCGCGTCGTCGATCGCGTTCGGCTCCATCGACATCGCCATCGCCGGCGGCGTCGAGCACATGGGCCACCACCCGATGGGTGAGGGCGTCGACCCCAACCCGCGCATCGTCGCCGAGAAGCTCGTCGACCCCAGCGCGCTCGTCATGGGCTCGACCGCAGAGAACCTCCACGACCGCTTCCCCACGCTGACCAAGGAGCGCTCCGACACCTACGCCGTCGCCTCCCAGGACAAGCTCGCCAAGGCGTACGCCAACGGTCAGGTCCAGCCCGACCTCGTGCCCATGGCGACCCGCCACCAGGAGCTCGGCTACGGCCTGGCCACCCAGGACGAGCCGCCGCGCCCCGGCACCTCGATGCAGAGCCTCGCGGAGCTGAAGACGCCGTTCCGTCCGCACGGCAACGTCACCGCCGGCAACTCCGCCGGGCTCAACGACGGCGCCACCGCCTGCATCCTCGCCTCCGAGGAGGCGGCCCAGGAGCTCGGCCTGCCGATCCGTATGCGGCTCGTGGACTTCGCCTTCGTCGGTGTCGAGCCCGAGGTCATGGGGATCGGGCCGGTGCCGGCCGCCGAGAAGGCGCTCGGCAAGGCGGGCCTGAGCATCGAGGACATCGGCCTGTTCGAGCTGAACGAGGCGTTCGCCGTGCAGGTGCTCGCGTTCCTCGAGCACTTCGACATCGCCGACGACGACCCCCGCGTCAACCAGTACGGCGGCGCCATCGCCACCGGCCACCCGCTCGCCTCCTCGGGCGTGCGCCTGATGACGCAGCTGGCCCGCCAGTTCGAGGAGCACCCGGAGGTCCGCTACGGCATGACCGCCATGTGCATCGGCATCGGCATGGGCGGCGCCGTGATCTGGGAGAACCCCCACCACGCTGACTACGGCAAGGAGGTCGCCGCATGAGCGACCAGCAGACGTTCGACGAGGTCGTGACCCACACCCCGGTCCGCGACATCACCCTCCCCGGCGACGCCGGCGTCCTCGCGCTCATCACGCTGGACAACGGGTTCGACCACACCAAGCCCAACACCTTCGGGCCGCAGACCATCGCCGGGCTGCTCGACGTGGTCCAGGAGCTTCACGTCCGCGCCGAGGCCGGGGAGATCCAGGCCGTCGGCATCACCGGCAAGCCCTTCATCTTCGCCGTCGGTGCCGACCTCAAGGCCGTCGCCCAGGCGACCAGCCGCGAGCAGGCGCTCGAGGTCGCCCGCGCCGGCCACGCCGCGTTCGGCGCGATCATGGACCTGCCCGTCCCGACGTTCGCGTTCGTCAACGGCGCCGCCATGGGCGGCGGTGTCGAGATCGCGCTCTCGGCCGACTACCGCAGCATCTCCGCCGGCGTCCCGGCGATCGCCCTGCCCGAGACCTTCCTCGGTCTCGTCCCCGGGTGGGGCGGCTGCTACCTGCTGCCCAACCTCGTCGGACCGGCCAACGCGCTCAAGGTCATCATCGAGAACCCCATGAACACCAACCGGATGCTCAAGGGTCCACAGGCCTTCGAGCTCGGCATGGCCGACGTCATGTTCGCCCCGGCCGACTTCCTCGAGGAGTCGCTGCTGTGGGCCGCCAAGGTCATCACGGGCGAGACCACGGTCGAGCGGACCACCAAGGACGGCAACGGGATCTCGCGCGACGAGTCCGAGTGGTCGGGCGCCATCAAGGCGGCCAAGGGCCTGGTCGACCTGAAGACCGGCGGGAAGTCCCCCGCGCCCTACCGTGCCCTTCAGCTCGTCGCGGCCGCACGCACCGCCACCCGCGACGAGGCGTTCGCCGCCGAGGACGAGGCGCTCGCCGACCTCGTCATGGGTGACGAGCTGCGCGCCGGGCTCTACTCGTTCGACCTGGTCCAGCGTCGGGCCAAGCGCCCCGCCGGCGCACCCGACAAGGCCCTGGCCCGCAAGGTCACCAAGGTCGGCATCGTCGGCGCCGGGCTGATGGCCAGCCAGCTCGCGCTGCTGTTCGCCCAGCGCCTCGAGGTGCCGGTCGTCATGACCGACCTCGACGAGGAGCGGGTCGGCCAAGGGCGTGGGCTACGTCCACGCCGAGGTCGACAAGCTGCTCGGCAAGCGGCGGGTCAGCCCTGACAAGGCCAACCGCATCAAGGGCCTGGTCACCGGCTCGACGAGCAAGGACGGGTTCGCCGACGCGGACTTCGTCATCGAGGCCGTCTTCGAGGAGATGTCGGTCAAGAAGCAGGTGTGGGCCGAGGTCGAGGCGGTCGTCTCGGCCGAGTGCGTCCTCGCGACCAACACCAGCTCGCTGTCGATCACCGAGATGGCCGCAGAGCTGGCGCACCCGGAGCGGGTCGTGGGCTTCCACTTCTTCAACCCGGTCGCCGTGATGCCGCTGCTCGAGATCATCAAGGGCGAGCAGACCGACGACGCCACTCTCGCAACGGCTTTCGCCACCGGCAAGACGCTGAAGAAGACCACGATCCTGGTCAAGGACTCGCCATCCTTCATCGTCAACCGGCTCCTCGGCCGGTTCATGGGCGAGGTCGCCAAGGTCGTCGACGAGGGCACCCCGATCGAGGTCGCCGACCGCGCGTTCGCCGGCCTCGCGCCGATGCCGCCGTTCATCCTCCTCGGGCTCGTCGGACCGGCGATCGCGTTGCACAACAACGAGACCCTGGCCAAGGCGTTCCCCGACCGCTTCTACGTCTCGGAGAACCTGCGCAAGGTCGTCGCCGCGAAGAAGCCGGCCATCTACACCTGGCCCGAGGGCAAGCCGGTCGTCGACCCCGAGGTCGAGGCGCTGTTCGACAAGCCTGCGGACCCGGTGGTCCTGACCACCGAGCAGGTGCGCGAGCGGGTTCTCGGCGTCCTGGCCGACGAGGCCCGGCGGATGCTCGACGAGGGAGTCGCCCAGGCCCCGATGGACCTCGACCTGGCGATGATCACCGGCGCCGGGTTCCAGTTCTGGAACGGCGGCCTCACCCCGCTGCTCGACCGGGAGGGCGTCTCGGAGAAGGTCACCGGCACGCGGTTCCTCCCCGCTGGCGTGGCGAGCGTCCCCGCCTAGCCTGCACGCGCCATACCCGGCCGGGGGCGGTGCGCGAGCCATCGCCGCCCCGAATGACGACGCCCCGACAACACGCTGTCGGGGCGTCGTCGTGACTTCGGCTCGAGAGGCCTCCCGCACCACACAGAAACGCCCGGAACTGTGGCTCGCCGCCACATGCTCGGTCCGTGCCGGCGGACCTAGTCTCGCGGCATGCCGATGACCCCTGCGCTCATGGACCTGACCGGACGCACAGCCCTGGTGACCGGCGCGGCAAGCGGGATCGGCGCGTCCTGCGTCGAGCGCCTCGCCGCCGCGGGCGCGCGGGTGCATGCCGTGGACCGCGACAAGGAGGGCCTGGAGCGGTTCGCCTCCATGACCGGCGTCCAGACGCTGCCGACCGACCTGTCCGACCTGGCCGCCGTGGACGAGCTCCCCGCTGACGTCGACATCCTCGTCAACAACGCCGGCATCCAGCACGTCAGCCCGATCCACGAGTTCCCGGTCGAGACCTGGGACCTCATCATCCGTCTCATGCTCACCTCGCCGTTCCGGCTCACGCGGCGGGTGCTCCCCCACATGTACGCCCAGGGCTTCGGGCGGATCGTCAACGTCTCCAGCGTCCACGGCCTGCGCGCCAGCGCCTACAAGGCGGCCTACGTCTCGGCCAAGCACGGGCTGGAGGGACTGTCGAAGGTCACCGCGCTCGAGGGCGCCGAGCACGGCGTGACGAGCAACTGCGTCAACCCGGCCTACGTGCGAACGCCGTTGGTGGAGAAGCAGATCGCCGACCAGGCCACGTCGCCACGGCATCAGCGAGGACGAGGTGGTCGCCAAGATCATGCTCGAGCCGGTCGCCGTCAAGCGGCTCGTCGAGGCCGACGAGGTGGCCGAGCTCGTGGCCTTCCTGTGCGGCCCGTCAGCCGCCTCGGTGTCGGGCTCGTCGTTCGCGATGGACGGCGGCTGGACCGCCCACTGATGGCGACGGCCACCTAGGATCCGACTCGATGGACGCCCACGACGACTCTGCGATGACCCTCCTGCGCCTGCTGGCGGAGGGCGCTCCGGCGTCGGAGCTCGGCGCGGTGCAGGACACCGGCGGCGAGGCGCGCGAGCTGGCCCTGCGGGTGCGCGCGGCCTTCGACTCACGCCGACGTCGTGAGGCCGAGCTGACCGCACTGGTCGAGACCGCACGCGACCTGGCCTCCCTGCGTGATCCCAGCGGCATCCTCGAGGCGATCGTCCGTCGGGCCCGGGCCCTGATCGGCACCGACGTCTCCTACCTCACGCTCTACGACCCCGAGGCCGGCGACACGTTCATGCGCGCCACCGACGGTTCGGTGAGCGTGGAGTTCCAGACCGTGCGCCTGTCCCTCGGCGACGGGCTGGGCGGACTGGTGGCCTCGACCCACAAGCCCTACTGGAGCGCGGACTACCTCCACGACAGCCGCTTCCAGCACACCGGCACCATCGACAGCGCGGTCGGCGACGAGGGGCTGGTGTCCATCTGCGGCACCCCGCTGACGGTCGAGGACGAGTTCGTCGGGGTGCTCTTCGCGGCGAACCGCTCGCCGCGACCCTTCTCCCCCGACCAGGTGGCCCTCCTCGGCTCGTTGGCCGCCCTGGCCGCGGTCTCCATCGTCCAGACGCGCACCGCCGACGAGGTGCGCCGCCACACCGCCGGCGTCGAGCGCGCTGCTGCTGCACACGACCGCTTCGCCGAGCTCGTCCTGGCCGGTGGCGGGTTCGACGACGTCACCAAGGCCCTCGGCGACCTCCTCGGCGGCTGGGTGGTCCTGCTCGACTCCGAGGGCGAGTGCCTGAGCACCCACGGCGATGCGCCCGACCGACGACACGAGGGCTGGGCGCGCTGGCCGACTCCCCCGTCGTGCGCATGACGCAGGCCTCCGGCCGCCTGGCTCACGACGAGTCCGGCGACCGGTGGGCGATCGGCGTCAAGGCACCGCAGACACCGCTCGGTGTCCTCGTCCTCGGAGGCGTCGGCCACCTCGACGACGCCGACCGCCGTACGGTCGAACGCGCCTCCGTCGTCACCGCGTTGGTCCTGCTCTTCGAGCGCACGGCTGCCGAGGCCGAGCAACGGGTCCGCACCGACCTCGTCGCCGACCTCGTCAGTGGCCGCGGCGACCCCCAGACCCTGGCCAGCCGCGCCCGTGGCGAGGGAGTGGACCCGACGGTCCCGCACGCCGTCCTGGTCGCGGACGCCGATGACCAGGTCCCCCGGCGCACCCTGCTGCTGGCCGCCCACGCTGCTGCCGGGCCCGAGCTCGGTCGTGGGCGAGCACGACGGACGCGTCGTCGCCCTGATCCCCTCCAACGACCCCCACCAGGCTGCCGGCGAGCTGGCCAGACGCCTCGGCCGGCTCGGCCGGGTCAGCGTGGGGGCTGCCGGACCGGTGGGCCTCGCCGAGGACGTGCCAGCCGTGTGGGCCGAGGCCGTGCGGACCGTCTCGGCCCTGGACTCCCTCGGCCTGGCCGGCAGCGGCGCCAGCTCGGCACACCTCGGCTTCGCCGGCCTCGTCGTGGGCTCGGCGCCCGACGTCGACGGCTACGTCAGCGCCCACCTCGGACCGCTGCTCGACTACGACGCCAAGCGCGGCTCAGAGCTGGTGAAGACCCTGCAGGCCTACTTCGACGCAGGCGGCAGCCCACGCCACGCGGCGACGCAGCTGCACGTGCACGTCAACACCGTCAGCCAGCGGCTCGAGCGCATCTCCGCGCTCCTCGGCCCGCACTGGCAGCAGCCCGACCCCGCCCTGGAGCTGCAGCTCGCGCTGCGGCTGCGCCGGCTCAGTGCAGGCGGGTCGCCAGCGACGTCGCCACCGCGTCGACGGTGAGCCCCAGCTCGTCCAGGAGCTGACCACGCGAGGCGTGGTGGAGGAACGCCTTCGGTATGCCGTAGAGGTGCACCGGGAGGTCGAGGCCGGCGTCGCGCAACGCGACCGTGACGGCGACCCCGACCCCACTGGTCACGAGGTTGTCCTCGACGACGGCCACGGCACCAGCGGTGCGGGCGAGCTCGACGAGGTCGTCGCTGACGGGCAGCACCCACCGCGGGTCGACGGCGGTGACCCGCAGGCCCTGCGCCTCGAGCTTCTCGGCGACCTCGACGGACAGCGAGGCGAAGGCACCGACACCCACGACGAGCAGGTCGCAGGCGTCCGCCGAGGTCTCGTGCAGCACGTCCAGCGAGCCCGCCGTGCGCACGGCCGGCACCGGGTCACCCACGTCGCCCTTGGGGAAGCGGATCACGGTCGGGCCGTCGGCGACCTGCACGGCCTCGCGCAGCTGCATACGGACCTGCTGGCCGTCACGCGGCGCGGCCAGGCGCAGGCCGGGGACGATCGAGGCGATCGACATGTCCCACATGCCGTTGTGGGACGCGCCGTCACTGCCGGTGACGCCGGCGCGGTCGAGGACGAAGGTGACGCCCGCGTGGTGCAGGGCGGCATCCATGAGGAGCTGGTCGAACGCGCGGTTGAGGAACGTCGCGTAGACGGCCACCACCGGGTGCAGCCCGGCGAACGCGAGACCGCTGGCCATGGTCGTCGCGTGCTGCTCGGCGATGCCGACGTCGAAGACCCGGTCGGGGTAGTGCCGCGGCGAAGCCGTCGAGCCCGACGGGGATCAGCATGGCCGCGGTGAGGGCGACCACGTCCGTGCGCTCGGCACCGAGGGCGACCATCTCGTCGTTGAACTCGTCGGTCCAGATGCGGCCGCTCACCTCGAACGGCAGCCCGGTCTCGGGGTTGAACTTGCCGACTCCGTGGAACTGGTCGGCGTCGTCGTTCACCGCCGGGTCGTAGCCCTTGCCCTTCTGGGTGATGACGTGGACGAGGACGGGCCCACCGAACGCGCGGGCGCGGCGCAGCGCCGCCTCGACCGCTGGTTCGTCGTGGCCGTCGATCGGGCCGACGTACTTCAGGCCCAGGTCCTCGAACATCCCCTGCGGGGCGACGATGTCCTTGATCCCCTTCTTCATGCCGTGCAACGTCTCGTACATCGCGCCACCCACGACGGGCGTGCGGTGCAGGGTGTTCTTGCCCCAGTCGAGGAACCGCTCGTAGCCGCGGGTCGTGCGCAGCGTCGCGAGGTGCGTCGGCCAGGCCACCGATGGTCGGGGCGTACGAGCGCTCGTTGTCGTTGACGATGATCGCCAGCGGCAGGTCCTTGTCGGCAGCGATGTTGTTGATCGCCTCCCAGGCCATGCCACCGGTGAGGGCGCCGTCACCGATCACCGCGACCGTGTGGCGTCCGCGCTCACCCTTCAGGCGCCGGGCCTTGGCGATGCCGTCGGCCCAGGACAGGGCGGTGGAGGCGTGGGAGTTCTCGACGACGTCGTGCTCGGACTCGGCCCGGCTGGGGTAGCCGGACAGGCCGCCCTGCTTCTTGAGCTGGCTGAAGTCGTGGCGGCCGGTCAGCAGCTTGTGGACGTAGGACTGGTGGCCGGTGTCGAAGACGATCGTGTCGCGCGGGCTGTCGAAGACCCGGTGCAGCGCGAGGGTGAGCTCGACGACGCCGAGGTTGGGGCCGAGGTGGCCGCCGGTCTTGGACACCGACTCGACCAGGAAGGAACGGATCTCCGCGGCGAGCTCGGTGACCCGGGGCGCGGGCAGCGCCTTGAGGTCGGCGGGGCTCTTGATCGTCTCGAGCAGTCCCACGCAGGACCGTCCTTTCACGCAGTCGGTTCACCCGGCTCACCGCCACGGGCAAGCGACTGAGTCTAAGCGCTGGGACTACGCGCCCGCTGTCGCGCACCCTCACCTCGATGTCGTCCGGCACCCCGGTCACCTCGACCTGCCCTTCCCGGTCAACGCTCACGGTCACCGCGGCGTCCCCTATCCGCAGCCCCTCGACACGCAGGGCACCGAAGGGCGCCGGGACCGCGGGCTCGATCTCCAGCACCCCGGCCGGCAGGTCGGCCCGGAGTCCGAGGGCGACCGTGACCAGGGCCCCCACCGACGCCGCCGACCAGGCCTGCGGACGGCACGAGGCCGGGTACGGCGAGGGGCGTCCCATCATGGGCAGCCCGGAGTAGAGCTCGGGCCAGCGGTAGTCGAAGGCCTCGGCCGAGGCCACGAGCGTGCGTGCGACGAGGGCGCCCTCCGCCCGATGCCCTTCCTTCACCAGCCCCAGCGCGACGATGGCCGTGTCGTGCGTCCAGATCGAACCGGTGTGGTACCCGATGGGGTTGAAGCCGCCGTTGCCGCTGCCCATGGTCCGGATCCCGAACTCGTCGAGCAGCTCGTCGCCGGTCAGCTGGGCGGC
This sequence comes from uncultured Actinomycetota bacterium, assembly GCA_963695205.1. Lineage (GTDB taxonomy): Bacteria > Actinomycetota > Actinomycetes > Actinomycetales > Dermatophilaceae > Pedococcus. Next base: position 28,544 of record CAVOGI010000007.1, read on the forward strand.
GACGGAGGCCGCCTCGGCCCGGGTGAGCACCCCGGTGCCGAGGACGTGGCCCATGTTGGAGGCGAGGCCGTCGACGGCGTTGCCGTGCCCGTCCAGCGCGATGGCGAGGTAGCGCCCGGCGTCGGTCTGCACCCAGAACCGCTCGCCGATCCGCTCACGCAGCTCCTCGGCCTGGCGCTCGGCGTCGTCGGCGCCGTCCTCGCCCAGGGCGCGCAGGAGGCGCGCGGCCCCGGACAGGGCCTCGACGGCATACGCCTGCGCCTCGACGAGCGCGATGGGGGCGTCGGCGATGCGTCCGTCGCGCCAGCGGATGGAGTCGCCGGAGTCCTTCCAGCCCTGGTTGGCCAGACCGGTGCCCGAGGTGTCGAGGTACTTCAGGAGGCCGTCGTCGTCGGGACGTCCGTCGGTCGTGAGCCAGCCGAGAGCTGCACGGACGTTGGGCAGCAGCGCCCGCACCTCGTCCTCGGCCATGCCCCACTGCCACGCCTCGACGAGCAGCGTCACCCACAGCGCGGTGGCGTCGACGGTGCCGTAGTAGACCGGCGGCAGTGCCAGCCCGCTCTCCGGATCGAGGTATGCCGTGCGGCGCAGCTCGTGGGGGATCTTGCCCGGCGCCTCCGCGCTCCGGGGGTCGACCTTCTCCCCCTGGCGGCGGGCGAGGACCCGCAGGGTGCCAGCGGCGAGATCGGTGCCGAACGGCAGCATCATCCGCGCGGCCCAGATCGAGTCACGGCCGAAAAGCGTGAGGTACCAGGGTGTTCCGGCTGCGGCGAACACGTCGTCGGCGTCGTCGGGGTCGCGCAGCAGGAGGTGCTGCAGGTCGTCCATGGCCTGCCCGACGAGGTGGCTCAGCCGCGGGTCGTCGGCGACGACCCGGACCGAGTCCCAGGAGACGGCGGCGTGGCCCGGGTCGGCGTCCAGCACGGAAGCCGACCGACGCGTGGTCTGCGCCCGCATGGTGACCGCAGCGCTCTCGCCGGGCTGCACCGACATCAGCAGCTCGACGACCGCGCGGTCGTCCGACAGGATCACGGCCGCCGGCTGCGGCTCGAACTCGATGCGGGTGGCGTGCCGCTCGAAGCCGAGGACCAGGGCGTCGCCGTCCCGCGAGGGGGTCACCGTCGGGTGGACGACGTGACCCGCCTTGACCGAGCCGATGGGCGCACCGTCACCGGCGAGCTCGACGACGACCGTCGCCGTGACCGGCGCGCTGGCCCGGGAGCTGAGCACGAGACGCTCCACCATGGCACCGTCCTCGAGCGACCGGGCGCGGTGCACCTCGACCGTCGGGTCGGGCCCGGGGTTGCCGAGGTTGCGGGCGGACAGCACGAACTCCGCACGCGCCCCGCTGGCCCCCTGGGCCACGAAGGCCGGCGCCTCCCCGTCGATGCGGACGGTGGCCGTGCTCAGCACGCGTACGTCGTCGACGTAGAGGCCGTGGACCGTCGAAGGCTCGATGTCGCCCCGGGTCCCGGACAGGGCCGTGGCGTTCCCGTTCACGCAGATGGTGAGCTCGTGGAGCCAGGGCTGGCGCGACGGGGCAGCTGCCTGGGCAGCCTCGGTCGGCTCGTGGTCGGACACCTGGGGGCCTTCTCTCCGTTGACGTCTTGGCAGGTCAGTGGGCTGTGGGCGTCGTCGCGGGCGATGCGACGGACGGCTCGGCCGGTCCCGGCGTGCCGCCCCATCATGCCCTTGACGGCACCGGGTGCGTAGAGCATGCTCGCATTCGTTGGAACGTTCAAACGCGTTCTCGTTTGAACGATCACATCGCAAGGGAGCGAGCATGACGGAGCTGACCACGGCCCCCGGCCCGACGTCACGCGCCACGATCGTCGACGTCGCCCACGGCGCCGGCGTGTCCCGTCAGACCGTCAGCAACGCGCTCAACCGCCCCGACAAGGTCGCGCCCGCCACCCTCGAGCGGGTGCTGGCGGAGATCGCCCGCCTCGGCTTCACCCCCAACGTCACCGCCCAGCAGCTGCGCCGCCGCAAGGCCGCGGCATACGGCTTCGAGGTCAACCCCTCGGGGCACGGAAAGATGGGCCACATCCTCGACGAGTTCCTCGTCCAGCTCACGGTGGCCGCACCCGACCACGGCTCACACCTGGTGACCTTCGCCCCCGACCCCGACGACGTGGTCGAGGGGTACCGCCAGACCCTGGCCACCGGCCTGGTGGACGGCTTCGTCCTGGCCGACACGCGGCCGGGCGACCCCCGCCCGCAGTGGTTGCTCGACCACGACGTGCCCTTCGTGTCCTTCGGCCGGGTGTGGGACATGCCCGACCTGCACCAGTGGGTCGACGTCGACGGTGGCAGCGGTGTCCGGCAGGCGGTGGCCCACCTCGTGGCCGCCGGGTACGGCCGGATCGGTTTCCTCGGCTGGCCGTCCGGCTCCCCCGTCGGCGACGACCGCCGCAGCGGCTGGCTCGCGGGGCTCGCCGACGCGGGCCGCCACGACCCCGACGAGGCCGAGGCCGAGGAGTCCGTCCAGGACCTCGACCAGGCGACCGCGGCCGCCGAGCGCCTGCTCGCCCGACTGGGGCCCGGCAGCGCGAGTGGTCTGCGCCTCCGACATGCTCGCCCTCGGCGCCGTGCGCGCCGCCCGCAACGCCGGACTGGCCCTGGGCCCGGACGTGGGGGTCGTGGGGTTCGACGACACCGACGTGGCCGAGGCCCTGTCGGTCACCAGCATCCGACAGCCCATCGCCGAGGCGGCCCAGACCGCCTGGCACATGCTCCTGTCCCCCCGAAGCACCGAACCCGTGCTGCTCTCCCCCGAGCTCACTGTTCGTTCCAGCACCACCCGCACCCCCTCGTCGCCGGCCACCCGGCCCCGCGACACACTCATCACCGAGGAGCAGCAATGAGGCGCACCACCACCATGGGACTGGTCCTTGTGACCACGTCCGCACTCGCCCTTTCCGCCTGTGGCGGAGGCGGATTCGACAGCAAGAGCGCGAGCCCGCAGCAGTCCTCCGGACCTGCCAAGCTGCAGATCCTCATCGGCTCGTCCGGTGACGCCGAGACGGCTGCGGTCAAGGCCGCGGCCGACGCCTGGGGCAAGAAGTCCGGCAACACCGCCGAGGTCGTCGTGGCCGCCGACCTCACCCAGCAGCTCACCCAGGCGCTGGCCGGCGGCACCCCGCCGGACGTGTTCTACGTCGACGCCGCTCGCATCGCCGACTTCGTCAAGGCCGGCGCCCTGGAGCCGTACGGCGACCAGATCAAGGACGACGGCTACCTCACAACCTCGTCCAGACGTTCACCTACGACGGCAAGGTCTACTGCGTGCCGAAGGACTTCTCCACGCTGGCGCTGGAGATCAACACCGACCTGTGGACGAAGGCCGGCCTGACCGACGCCGACATCCCCAAGGACTGGGACCAGCTCGAGACGGTCGCCAAGAAGCTCACCACCGGCAGCGTCACCGGCCTGGTCTTCAGCGACACGCTGGACCGGGTCGACGCGTTCATGCGGCAGGCCGGCGGCTCGCTCGTCAGCAACGCGACGGCAACGCGGTCACCGCGGACTCCCCGCAGAACCTGCCGGCGCTGCAGTACGTGCAGAAGCTGCTCAAGGCCGGCGTGCTGAAGTTCCCCAAGCAGGTCGACACCGGCTGGGGCGGCGAGGCGATCGGCAAGGGCAAGGCCGCCATGACGATCGAGGGCAACTGGATTCGTCGGCGCCGTGAAGAACGACTACCCGAACGTGAAGTACAAGGTGGTCCCGCTGCCCGGCCGGGCCCGCCGGCAAGGCGACCCTGTCCTTCACCAACTGCTGGGGGATCGCGGCCAAGAGCAAGAACCAGGCCGCGGCGGTCGACCTCGTCAAGTACCTGACCTCCGCCGACCAGCAGATGTCCGTTCGCCAAGGCGTTCGGCGTGATGCCGTCGACGACGGCAGCGGCGCCAGCAGTTCCCGCCGCAGTTCCCGGACCAGAAGGCGTTCGTCGACGGCGCGGCGAGTACGCGACCGGCCCGATCAACCTGCCGGGCTTCGACCAGGTGCAGAAGGACTTCGACTCCAAGATCCTCGGCCTGTCCAACGGGCCTCCACAGCGACCCCAAGTCGCATCGCTGCGCCACGCCTGCAGAAGAACGGAGTCCGACGTGCGGCGGCCTCAAGCGCGCCACGCTGACCGATCGTCCACGCGACGTCGCCGACCATCGGCGTCGCCGGTCGGCCGCCTTCGTGGACGGGCGGCGGCGATCCGCGGTCGAGCGACCGGCGCAGCGGCGCGGGCTGGCTGTTCGATCACGCCGCTGGTCACTGGCTGTTCGGCTCCGGCATGCTTCCTGGTGTCTTCCCGGTCGCTCGATGGCGCTCTACGTCAGCTTCACCCGCTGGGACGGCCGTCCAGCCCGTTCGCGGGCGGCCAGAACGCCGCTGCGTCGGGCTGCGACAACTACACGCGCCTGTTCACCGCAGGACGACCTGACCCGCCAGAACTTCGCCAGTCGATCCGCAACAACTTCTACTTCGTGCTGCTTCGTCGTGCCGCTGCAGACCGCGTCTGGCGCTCGTCCTCGCGGTGCTGCGTCAACAACAGGTTCCTCAAGGGCAAGAGCTTCTTCCGGACCGCGTTCTTCTTCCCGTCGGTGACCAGCCGATCGCGATCAGCTGGTGTTCCTGTTCCTGTTCGCCAACGGCGGCGCGATCAACGCCGCTGCTGAAGTTCGTCGGCATCCAGGGTCCGAACTGGTCGGCCGACTCGCGCGGCGTCTTCCACATCCTGCTGGGTCGTCGGCGTCGGATCGACAACGCCGGGCTGGGCCCAGCACGAGGTCTTCAGCCTGTCGCTGGTGGGACTGGCTCGTCCGGACCGTCGGTCGCGCATGTGCGTCGATCATCATCGCTGGTGGTCTGGACGACGCTCGGGCACGTTCATGCTGATGTTCCTGGCCGCGCCTGCAGAACGTGCCCGACGAGGTCTGACGAGGCCAGCGAGCTCGACGGCGCCACCGCCTGGCAGCGGCTCCGGTTCGTCACGCTGCCGATGCTGCGCCCGACGCCTGTCCTCGTGCTCACCCTCGGGCTGATCGGCACCTGGCAGGTCTTCGACCAGATCTACGTCATCGGCAAGGCGCACCCGGAAGACGACGCTCACGCCGGCGTACCTGTCGTACAACCAGAGCTTCCAGAACTCGACTTCGGCGATCGGCGCGGCGATCTCGTTCGTGCTGTTCGCGCTCATCATCGTGCTGACCGCGTTCCAGCGCTGGCTCATGCGTGACAAGGACACCCCGCGCGCGCGCGCCGCGGTCCAGCCGCCCGGCCACGTCGGATACGCGCATCGGACCCACGGCCGGCCAGCGTGGTCCGCGCCGACGACGTACGTCGCCGACGACCACGTCACCGACGACGATGCTGACGCAGTGAGGAGCGGGACGCGATGACCAGGCGAACCACCGGATGGAGGCTCATCCTCTTCTACGCCGTGCTGTGCTCTTCTCGGTGGTCTTCCTCTGCCCGTTCCTCATCCAGCTGGCGACGTCGTTCAAGACCGACGCGGACGCGACGAACAACCCGCTGTCGCTGATCCCGCACCCGCTCGACACCGCGGCCTGGAAGCGGATCTTCGGCTTCACCGACAACGCCCCCGTCCGGTCGCGGTGGCTCGGCAACTCCATCGTGGCCACGCTCATCGTGACCGGCGGCGCGGGTCTTCCTCGACAGCCTGGCCGGGTACGCGCTGGCCCGGCTGCGCTTCCGCGGCCGCAAGCGGTCTTCTGGAGCATCCTCGCGGTGCTGAGCGTGCCCGGCGCGGTGCTGCTCATCCCGAGGTTCCTGGTGCTCAGCGAACTGGGGATCTACAACACCTACCCGGGGATGATCCTGCCGATCCTCGTCGACGCGGCCGGCGTCTTCCTCATGCGGCAGTTCTTCGATCGCATCCCGTGACGATGGAGGAGGCGGCCCGCATCGACGGCGCCGGCGTCTTCCGGACGTACTGGTCGGTGATCCTGCCGATGGCCAAGCCGGCGCTGATCACGCTGACGATCCTGTCGCTTCCAGGGGTCGTGGAACGAGTTCCAGCTGTTCCTGGTGACGACCTCGGACCCGAAGCACAACACCCTCACCACCGGGCTGGCGAAGTTCTCCAGCGGCCAGCTCGGGGCGGGCACGCAGTACCCGCTCACGCTCGGCGCGGCGCTGCTGTCCACGATCCCGGTGGCGATCGTGTTCTTCGCCTTCCAGCGGCACTTCATCCGCGGCGGCAACGAGGGCGGCGACAAGGGGTAGGGGGACCACGATCTGCAGGCGGGCCGGCGGGGACGTACCCGGCCCGCCTGCGTCTTCCTCGGGCCTTCGGTGGTCCCTGCCCCGCACAGCACAAAGGCAGGAAGCGCTCGCTCCCTGCCATGCCCAAGGTATAGCCCACAGGGGGCCTTGCGGCAAGGCCCCCTGCCTCCCCCACACTGGGCGGCCGCGGCCCGTCCGGGCGGCGGGGAGCGGAGGTTGCTGATGGTGGACGTCGTCGTCGTGGGCGCGGGTCCGACCGGGCTGATGCTGGCCGGTGAGCTGGTCCTTGCCGGGGTGGAGGTGCTGGTCGTCGAGCGTCGTGACACCGCGGAGCTGGTGGGCTCGCGAGCCGGGGGGTTCCACGCGCGCACCATCGAGATCCTCGACCAGCGCGGCATCGCCGACCGCTTCCTCAAGGCCGGCAAGACGTTCTCGGTGCCCTACGCGGGGCGCACCATGCTCGACATCAGCGACTTCCCGACCCGGCACCCCTACACGCTCGGCCTGTTCCAGAACCACATCGAACGCATCCTGGCCGAGTGGGTCGACGAGCTCGGGGTCGAGGTCCGTCGTGGCGTCGAGGTGACGGGCCTCACCCAGGACGAGGACAGGTCATCCTCCACCTCGCAGGCGGCGAGGCGGTGCACGCCCGGTATGCCGTGGGCAGTGACGGTGGACGCAGCGTCGTCCGGAAGGCGGCCGGGATCGACTTCCCCGGGTGGCCGGCCACCACGAGCACGCTCATCGCGGAGGTGGAGGTCACCCAGGAGCTGCCGACGGGCGTCACCTACGACGAGCACGGGGTCCACGGCATGAGCGTCATGGAGAACGGCCACACGGTCCGGGTCGTCTCGAGCGAGCCGGAGATGGGCCGCAGTGCCGAACCCACCCTGGCCGACCTCAGCGCCAACCTGACCGCGGTCTTCGGGACCGACTTCGGGGTTCACGACCCCACGTGGATCTCGAGGTTCAGCGACGCCACGCGCCAGGCGGCGACCTACCGACAAGGGCGCGTGCTGCTCGCCGGGGACGCGGCGCACATCCACTCCCCCGCCGGCGGCCAAGGCATCGGCCTCGGCATCCAGGACGCCGCGAACCTCGGCTGGAAGCTCGCTCAGGTGGTCGACAGGACGTCGTCGGAGGATCTGCTCGACACCTACACCACCGAGCGTCACCCCGCTGGCGCCCGAGCCCTGCAGTACTCGATGTCGGTCAGCGTCCTGCAACGCCAGGATCCGCGCATCACCGCGGTCCGTGAGTTCATCGACCGGCTCGTGGAGATGGATGAGCCACGCCGGTACGTCGTCGGGCTCATCTCCGGCCTCGACGTGCAGTACGACCTCGGCGAGGGCCACCCGCTGCTCGGTCGTCGCATGCCTGATCTCGACCTCATGACGAAAACCGGTGCGGTGCGTCTCTATTCGCTGCTCCACACTGCCCGTCCGGTGCTGGTGAACCTCGGGGAGCCCGGCAGCATCGACCCGGGGCCGTGGGCGGACCGAGTCCGCGTCGTGGAGGCGACCTACGACGGTCCGTGGGAGCTGCCAGTGGTCGGGGCGGTCGAGGCTCCGACGGCGGTGCTGGTGCGGCCCGACGGCCACGTCGCCTGGGTCGGGGACGGCTCTGGCTCTGGCTCGGCTCAGGTTCTGGCTCCGGGCTGGAGGAAGCGCTGACCCGATGGTTCGGCGCGAAGGATCAGCCTCGGTAGGCCTGGACGGCTTGGACAGCCCACTCACCGAGGGGATGCACGCGGGAAATGCGCTTGGCTCGGCCGCGCCAAGCAGGCAGAGTGACATCACGTCGCACAAAAGGCGGCTGCGCCTCGGCGGTCATGCGGCTCGTCGAGAAGGACGCACTCGGGCTACGGGACCCGGTCCGCGACCTGCTCGGCGCCGACCTGCCGCTGATCGACGACCGGGTCACGATCGAGCACCTCCTCACCCACACCTCGGGCATCGGTGACTACCTCGACGAGGACAGCGACTGGTCCGCCTCCGAGTACGTCCTTGGCGTGCCGGTGCACCAGCTCACCACGGCCGAGGCGTTCCTACCGATGCTCGAACGGCACCAGCAGAAGTTCCAGCCGGGCGAGCAGTTCTCCTACTGCAACGGCGGTTTCGTCGTGCTCGCGCTCCTGATCGAGCGGGCCACAGGCAGCACGTACCACGACGCTGTGCGGAGACTGGTGATCGAGCCAGCAGGCTTGAAGCGGACCGGTTTCCTGGCGCTCAACGATCTGCCGGCCGATGCGGCCGTGGGGTACGTGGCGAACGACGGGAACCTCGCGAACACTCTGCACCTGCCGATCCTCGGGAACGGCGACGGAGGTGCGTTCACCACCGCGCAGGACCTGCACCACTTCTGGCTCGCCCTTCTCGATGGGCGCATCGTGACCCCTGAGACCGTCGAGGAGATGACCCGTCCCCGCAACGATGTGCCTCAGGAGAGGAAGAGGTACGGGATGGGCTTCTGGCTCCACGCCACTCGTCAGGCGCTCATCCTGGAGGGGTACGACGCCGGGGCGTCGTTCCGGTCCACGCATCTGGTGGAGTCGGGAACGACCGTCAGCGTGCTGGGCAACAGCTCGCACGGCGCGTGGCCGGTCGTCGCCGAGCTGGCTCGAGCCATCGACGCCGAGCTCGGCTGACGCCGTGTGTGTGGCGTCGAACGGCAGCCATACGAGCGCGCTTGAGGCGCATCGTGGTGCTGGCCACCAGCGGTTGACCCGGGTCGGCGTGAGCAGCTCGAACGATGCCCAGTCACGGCATGGCGTCTTGCCTTCCGGGACCGGGTGGTCATCCAAAGGGTGCGAAGCCACGGTCTGCGAGAAGACCTGCGATCTTGTCGTTCCCCTTCTGCGAGGGGTGCGTGTAGTCCATGGCGAGCAGATCGGCCGACGCTCGGGAGCCATCCACTCCGTTGAAGGCGTGGTAGACGTCGACGCAGTCAAAGCCGTTCGCCTTCGCCGAGTCGCAGAGCATGGTGTTCCACGCATCGTGGACGGCGACCGTACGGCGGGCCTGGTCGGCGGTGAGCTTCGCCTGCTCGAACCCGATCCAGTCGTTGTACCGGTTGACGGCGAGCAGGATCGTCGGCTTGCCAGCCCGGGACGAGGCAACGGTGGAGAAGAGCTTGTCGTAAGTGGGGCGGTATCTGTTTGTCGCAGTGGCGGCACAAGCCGCATTGACCTTGGTCCAGTCCTGCAGGGCGCCTGTGGCCGGGTCGACGGACGACCCACAAGGAGCCTCGTCGTTGAGCGGGAAGCTGTTGTGCGCGATGCCGACGATGATCGCGTCCGCCCCGCTGAGATCCGCCTTCAGTGTCGGCATGTGGTCCATCAGGCCCGGCAGCGTCAGGCCTGTGTGCTCCGATCGGTTCTTGGTGGTGACCTCCCGACTGGCGGCCTTGGCCAGTGACTGCGCGTACTGGTCGACGAAGCCCTTGCGCATGCCGCCACCACGACAACTGCGGTGCCAAGTGCCAAGAACGATGCTGCACGCTTCATTGCGTCCCCCGATCGACTGCCTCTGTCTACTCCTCGCCAAGATCGGCTGTCCACGGGGTTATCGCCGGTGACGACGGTCGACATCGGCGACCAACGCGTCCTCGAAAGGTGCGAGGGTCTCATCCACCGCGCGTTCCGGGTGCTGATGAGGCCAGCGACCCGAATCGCTATTTCCAGTGGTAGCAGGACCTTTACGGCGCTGGTGCCGTCTACCGAAGGCTCGGCGCGACCAGGCCCTCACTCACTCTCCAGAGTCGGTTGGCAACCGTGTCGTCGCGGTCCTTGCCGGTCGGCATCGCGGAACCACGTCTCGTGAAGAACTGGCCGCTCACACCTGCCAGGCCGGGGTCCCACGCGGCACGGATGGACCTGGTGGCGCCCCGGGCGGGACTCTTCATTGTGGGCCGCAGCAACGGGACGAGCAGGCGCTGGATGCGGCTGGGGTCGTCAGCGCCGAAGCCGGTGCTGACCAGGCCCGGATGCACCGCGTTCGCCGTGACCGTGGTGCCCGACAGCCTGTTGGCCAGCCCGCGGGTGAACAGCAGGTTGGCGAGCTTGGACTGGCTGTACGCGCGGGCTCCTGAGTAGTCCCGTTCGCCTTGCAGGTCGTCGAAGTCGATGTGACCTGCTGACTGCGCGGCGGAGGACACCGTGACGACGCGGGACGAGCGCGCTCTGCTGCATCCGGTCCAGGAGCAGGTTGGTGAGTAGGAACGGCGCGAGGTGGTTGAGGGCGAAGGTGTGCTCGAGCCCATCGCTTGTCACGTGCCTGGTGGCCCAGTAGCCGCCGACGTTGTTGACCAGCACGTCCAGGCGCGGCAGCGAGGCCAGCACCTCTGCTGCCAGCCGCCTGACCTCCACCTGACGGGACAGGTCCGCCACGAAGGTGTCGACCTCACCCCCGACGGCTGCCTCGATCTCGCGGGCGGCGTTCACAGTGCGGGTGACGTCCCGGCCGGTGATGGCGACGCGTGCACCCAGAGCGGCCAGTCCCAGGGCGGTTGCCTTCCCGATGCCGCTGCTGGCGCCGGTGACTAGCACCGTCTGCCCGGCCAGCGGCCGAGCAGACGATGCAGATGCGGCGGCTGGTTGGGGGCTCATGCTGGGGCGTACGCGACGGGCTTGAAGCCCTTGACGATCAGCCAGATGGCCACCGCAATCTCGAAGATGCCGCCGGGAATCAGCATGAACAGGCTGATGTGGAGGCCGAAGAGCTCGCTGATGGCTCCGAGCATGTGCAGCGCGTAGCCGCCCAAGCCGAGGATGGCCAGGGCTCGCGGGACCAGCCCGGACCGCAGCAGCAGGGCGCACAGGAACATGGCGCCGAACCCGAGGGACATCTGCGCGATCTGGTAGGCCAGCCCGTTGGCGTCGACGGCCAGGGAGCCGAGCGACTGTGCGACGCCGGCGTCCAACGCGCCGGAGGCTGCCTGGTCGGCCAGCGGCACGATCATCAACAGGGCGAGAACTCCGACGGCCATCATGGCGACCTCGAAGATCATCGTGGCCAGGTACGCAAGTGCGGTCCGCCTGCCGTACCGGTCCACGATGGGGAAGAAGAGGATGGCCTTGCCGATGTCGATCGCGGTGACGAGCAGCATGAGCAGCCCCCCGAACACCAAGACGGTCTGGTGGGTGGGCACGTCCGGCAGAAACGCTTCGCCGCCGGTGACCGACGTCATGAGCATCGAGCCGGGGCCGTAGGTCAGGAACCCGAGGAGAAACAGCCCGCCGATGATCCGCGAGACGACCATCCGCGAACCGATGCGGGGCAGCCTCCTGGCGAGCGGAGTGGTATCTGGGGAAGCGATGATGTCGGTGTGCTGGGCCCGAACGTGAGATTGCATGTGTGCAGTCATGAGGTCCTTCTTTGGTGGTGTTGGCCCTGCGGGGTCTTCGGTGCCGGATTGCCCGGTCAGATGGTGATGGCGACCTTGCCGCGGACCTTTCCGGCGACGAGGTGTTGCATGGCCGCCGGCACCTGCGCCAGCGGGTAGGTGCGGTCGATCGCCGGCTTGACGGTGCCGGCCTCGAGCATCGGGGTGAGTCGTTCGAGGTCGACGCCTCGCTCCTTGTTGGCGAGCATGGCCAGGCGCTGCTTGACGACCAGGGACACCAGCGGGGCACGCAGGCTGCGGCCGAACCCTCCGGTGACGTTCCCTCCTTGCTCACCACCGACGATGACCGCCGTGCCGGCCGGTGCCAGCGCGCGACGCAGCCGGGACAGCGGAGGGTTGCCGCCGATGTCGAGGACCAGGTCGTACGCCTGCGTCCCGTCGGCGTAGTCGTCGCGGGTGTAGTCGAGTACGTGGTCGGCGCCCAGGGAGCGGACCAGGTCGAGCTTGGCGGTGCTGGCCACGCCGGTGACTTCGGCACCCATGGCCTTGGCGATCTGGACGGCGTAGCTGCCGACCCCGCCAGAGGCGCCGATGACCAGCACCCGCTGCCCCGACTGGAGGTGACCGACATCGGTCAAGCCCTGCAGGGCCGTCATCGCCGACACCGGGACGACTGCCGCCTGCTCGAAGGTCAGGCTCTGGGGCTTGGGCGCCAGCTTGTCCTCGCGCGCCGCGGCGTACTGCGCGAACGAGCCCTTCGCGATGCCGAACACCTCGTCGCCGACCCTGAACCTGGTCACCGAGGCCCCGGTCGCCACGACGATGCCGGCGACGTCGATGCCGAGCACCGGGTTCTTGGGCCGGCGGAAGCCGAAGCCGATGACCCGCATCAGGTACGGGCGGCCGGTCATGAGGTGCCACGTGCCGCGGTCGAGGCCGGCGGCCTTGACGCGCACGAGCACTTCGTTGTCGGCGATCTGCGGCCGGGCGACCTGGTCCAGGTGCAGGACCTCGTCGGCGCCGTAACCGGTCTGGACGATTGCCTGCATCAAGCCCTCGACCGGGCCCGGGCCGGTCGTCGCGTCGTCCGCGGCGCCGTCAGAGGACTGCTCGTCACTGGGGACTTGGCGCTCGGTGCTCATCGGTCTTGCCTTTCGACCCGGCGGGGCGGACTGCCAACCGCACTTAGTACGGCTAAGGTAGCGTACTAAGTACGGTTTGGATAGAGTCACGAGACCCAGACCGAGGAGAGACATGGTGATGCAGGACAGCAGCGGGCGTTCAGGACGTGAGCGGCTCACCAAGGAGCGGGTCATGCTCGGCGCCATGGCGGTCGCCGACGCCGGCGGCATGGGCGCGCTCACCATCCGCACGCTCGCAGAGCAACTGGGAGTGAAACCCATGTCGGTGTACCACCACGTCGCCAGCAAGAGCGAGATCATCGACGGCATCGTCGACCTGGTGTTCAGCGAGATCGAGCTCCCGTCAAGCTCAGGCGACTGGAGGACGGAGATGGGTCGTCGGTCGGCCTCGGCGCGCCACGTGTTGGGGCGACACCCGTGGGCCATCCCACTTCTGCAGTCGCGCACCCATCCGGGGCCGGCGACGTTGCGCCATCACAACGCTGTCTTGGGCACGTTGCGTGGCGCGGGGTTCTCGGTGGAGAAGACCGCGCACGCCTTCGCGCTGATCGACAGCTATGTGTTCGGGTTCGCCCTGTCCGAGGCCGCGTTGCCCATCCATGGCCCGGAGACGGTGCCTGAGGTGGCCGGTCAGATGATGGCGGCCTTCGACCCTGCTGAGTACCCGCACCTCGTCGAGTTCTCGGTCGAGCACATTCTCAAGCCCGGCTACGACTTTGGTGAGGAGTTCGACTTCGGGCTGGCGCTGATTCTCGACGGCCTCAACTGAGCCGGCGTCGCGATCTAGCGGGTGGGGCGCTACCGAGCGCTGCGCGTACACCAAGCGCCCGGGACAATGTCGGCCGAGACCGCGTCCAGCCGCAGGGCCTTGGTCAGGCGCCTTGCTTGCGTGCCAGGGCCTCGAAGTTTTCGTAGAGCTCTGGCACCCCGTGCTTTTCGCGGAGCTTGATGGCCGCTGGTCCCACCCGGGACCACATTCCCGCGACCCAGAGCCAGTCCAGCACGAGGTCCGCGTCCAAGATCCCGTTCTTGGTCAGCGTCCCGATGGTCTCGCCCCAAACGAGCACCCGCGACACCAGTACGTCGTCGACGGAGGCCGTCTTGGGGTCGAACCCGTCCGCCCACACCGCTTGCTGGGCCTCCTCGAGGCCCATGGTCGCGCCCCATTGCGCCAGCTGCACCAGCAGTGCCGCATCTTCACGACTCGCCATGTCACTCTCTCCTATGCCTGTCCCGATCTGGTCATCGTTTCCCCGGGACGCGTCGCACCCTGAAAAGCGTCTTCCGGAGGTCGCTGGTGCGGGAAGGCTCTCACCCAGGTAGGGGCCGCGGAAGTCACATTCGCACTACGACATACGCGTATGGCGGCCCGTACCCGGACTCCGCCAGGTCACCAGCGCATCCTGCGGGGGTACCGTCCGCGAGACGAGCCTTGGTAACTTGTGTGGATCACTTGGCGGATCGAGGTGGCAGGTGGCGACCCACTCGACACTCAGCGGCGGCGAGTCCCCCGAGCGCGGGAGGGCGGCCAGAGGAGGCGTCCCGAGATCGGCCCACGGGGACTGGGTCCCCTCCCCCGGTCGGCCGGATCCGGTCGCCACCCTCCGTGCGCAGGCCACGACCCGGGTGCAGGAGCTGGTGCCGATCCGGTACGGGCGGATGCTGGTGTCACCGTTCACCTTCTACCGGGGCGCGGCGGCCATCATGGCGGCCGATCTCGCGGCGACTCCGGACTCCGGGATCGTGGTGCAGGTGTGCGGGGATGCCCACATCTCGAACTTCGGGGCCTTCGCCGTTCCCGACCGCAGGCTCGTCTTCGGACCCAACGACTTCGACGAGACGTTGCCTGGCCCGTGGGAGTGGGACGTCAAGCGGATGGCAGCCAGCGTCGAGATCGCCGCTCGCGACGTCGACCTGCCGGCTCGTCGCCGACGGCGCCTGGTGCAGGCGTGCGTGCGCGAGTACCGCGAGGGAATGCGCGGGTTCGCCCACGAGAGCCACCTCGACGTCTGGTACGACCGGCTCAACGCCAGCGAGCTGGTCGATCGTTTCGGTGGGCGGCTGGGGCCGCGAGGGCGAATTCTCTTCGACAAGACGTTCGCCAAGGGACGGCGCAAGACGAGTCTGCGCGCGGTCGACAAGCTCACCCACCGCGTGGGCGGTGAGGTGCGCTTTCGAAGCGTTCCGCCGCTGCTCGTCCCGCTGCGCGAGCTCCTCGACGCACCGCATGCCAGCGTCGAGGAGGAGTACGTGCGCGAGGTGCTGGCCGGGTACGCCGCTGGTCTCGATGAGGACCGACGGTTCCTCTTCAGCACCTACGAGTTCGTCGACATGGCTCGCAAGGTGGTTGGCGTCGGCAGCGTCGGGACGCGTGCCTGGGTGGTGCTGCTCGTGGGTCGCGGTGGTCGGGACCCGCTGGTGCTGCAGGCGAAGGAGGCCCAGCCCTCGGTGCTGGAGCCTCACCTGGGCACCAGCACGTTCGAGAACCACGGCGAACGGGTCGTCCAGGGGCAGCGGATCAGCCACGCTGCAACCGACATCTTCCTCAGCTGGATACGCAGCCGGGGCCCGGACGGCAAGGAGCACGACTACTACGTGCGTCAGCTCTGGGACTGGAAGGCGTCCGCGGACCTGTCAGCGATGCCCGAGGCCGCTCTGCACGCGTACACGCGGGCCTGCGGCTGGTCGATGGCCCGCGCGCACGCCCGGTCCGGCGACCGCCTGGCGATCGCCTCCTACCTGGGCGCCGGGCCCAACTTCGACCGGGCGATCGCCCGGTTCGCGGCGGCGTACGGCGACCAGAACGAACAGGACTACCAGCGCCTGAAGGATGCGGTGGCCGCAGGGGAGCTGGAGGCGCAGACCGGCATGTGAACCGTGCCGGACGGCGAGGGTCGGGTGACGGGTGAGAGGCCCTGCCACGCCAAGCGGATCGGTGATGCGGGCGGCGCCGGACGTGCGCTCCCGTCGGCCTGCTCGCCGTCAGAGTCGGGGGATGTAGCGCTTGCCCTGGAGGGCGTCGTAGACCAACCCGGCGCTGCGTCGAGCCGCCAGCAGCCGAACCCCCTCGGCCTCGAGGTCGGCGAGCACCTGGGTCAGGCCTTCGCTCGTGAGGTGGTCCCCGAGCTCGACGCGCACCTCGCGGTAGGCCTGCCGCATCGCGACCAGCTGGGCGTCGATGTGGCGGGTGGCGACCCAGGCGAGGGCGACCGGCTGTCGCCGCCAGCCTGCGTAGGAGCGGTAGTCCGACGGGCAGTGGTCGAGCAGCCAGGAGACTGCAGGCACCTGCCAGCCCGGGCTCTCCGGCGGTGGCACCAGGGGCGGCCAGCCCGGAGGCACCGCCCCCAGGACCTCAGCGCGGCGGGCGCGGGTCGGCACGACCGTCTCCGGGCGCCGTGACGGACGACCGGTGCTCGGAGGTCGTCGCGTTCGAACATGTGTTCGAGTCTAGGTCATCACCCGGGATGCCGACAGCCACCGACGCGACCTGGCGCCAGGAGCACGGCCTCAGCGCAGGGAGGCGTCGAGCCGAGCCAGCCGCGCGGCATACAGGGAGCTCGCGAGGCCGCCCGCGGGCAGCACGGTGAGCAGCGCCTGGAGGGCCACCACGTCGTCGGCGCCCCCACCGTCCACCCACCGGGCCAGCATCCCGGCATCCCCCGACCTCAGCACGGCGCCCCGCAGCGTCTCGTGCAGCTCGGCCCGCAGCAGCGCCACCTCGAGCGAGCCCGAACCCGGCCGCAGCGGCCCGGCGTACCGCTCCAGGGCCCGAGCCAGGTCACCCGCGGCCAGCGCACGCCGCACGCTCCACACGTCGACCGACACCCCGTCGCCACCGAGGCGGTAGGGCGCGGAGTCCAGCCGCGGACCGAGCACCTCTCGCAACCGGTGCACCTCTGCGCGGACCGAGGAGGGCACGCCGCGGTCGCCGTACAGCGCGCCGGCGAGCTCGTCGGCGCTCCAGCCGCGCTCCCGGGAGGTGAGCAGGGCGAGGATGTCGGCGCGACGTGGAGTGAGGTCGTGGACGGTGCCGCCGACACGGACGGTCGGCTCGCGACCCCAGCACGCTCACCGCGATCTGGGCGACGGCCCGCAACGCCGGCTGGGCGCTGCGCGCGACGGCGGAGGGCGTCGCCCCGCATCAGCTCCTCGATGAGCCGGGCCGCGGTGCGGACCAGGGCGCCTGCGGCCACGGGTTCGAGCCCGACCGGCGCCGACACGTCGAGGACGGCCACCATGTCACCCGTGCCGGGATCGGTGATCGGTGCGGCGGAGCACAGCCACCCGTGGTGGGAGTGCACGAGGTGCTGGCCACCCGACGAGGTCCACGGCCGCGCCGGTGACGAGGCACTGGCTGATCGCGTTGGTGCCGATCCCACCCTCCGACCAGTTCGCACCCTCGACGAACTCGATCGACTCAGCCACCCGCAGTGCGGCCGTCGAGCCGATCCGCCAGAGCACCTCTCCCGAGACGTCGGTGACGACCACGAGGTGGTCGTCGCTGATCGAGGAGTCGCCGAGCAAGCCCGTCACGACAGGGATGTATGGCGCGAGCGGGTGCTCCGCACGCAACCGCACCGTGTCGTCGACCTCGCGGAACCGGCGAGGCCGTTGGCGCTCGGGGTCGATGCCCTGGGCGACCGCCCGGCGCCACGAGGCAGCGATCTGGTCGCTCACGCGCACGTCATCCTCCCCCGCGAGGACGCGGTCGTGCGCCTCACGGAGCCCCGCGACACTGCGTCGGCCCATGGCTGCACTCTCGCACGCGAGAGCCCCGAGCGGGACCCCCCAAGCGGGCGGCGGCACCGGGTGCGCCAGCGGCGCGAGAGCCGGTGCAACGCCCGTGCAACGCCCCCGGACGTGGACTGGTCCTCCCGGATGCGAAGGAGCAACCATGGGCACCTCCCCCAGCGACGCCGCCGAGGCGTGGCTCACCTCGTTCGACAAGGCCCTGCAGGACCGCGACGTGCCGGCGGTGACCGCCCTCTTCGCGGACGAGTGCTACTGGCGCGACCTCGTGGCCTTCACCTGGAACATCAGGACCATGGAGGGCCGCGACCAGATCGCCGACATGCTCGAGGCGACGCTGGAACGCGTGCAGCCCAAGGGGTGGGCCCTGGCCGAGCCGGCCACCGAGGCCGAGGGAACCGTGGAGGCGTGGATCGACTTCGAGACGGCCGATGCCCGCGGCCACGGCCACCTGCGGCTCGTGGACGGCAAGGCGTTCACGCTGCTGACGACGATGACCGAGCTCAAGGGGTTCGAGGAGCCGGGCGGCCCGCGTCGGGTCAAGGGGGTCGAGCACGAGATCCACCAGGGGCGGCAGAGCTGGCTGGAGAAGAAGACGGCCGACGACGCCGCCCTCGGCGACACCGAGCAGCCGTACGTCGTCATCGTCGGCGGCGGGCAGGGCGGGGTCGGGCTCGGCGCACGGCTGAAGCGGCACGGCATACCGACCGTGATCCTGGAGAAGAACGACCGGGCGGGCGACTCCTGGCGCAAGCGCTACAAGTCGCTGCACCTGCACGACCCGGTCTGGTACGACCACCTGCCCTACCTCAAGTTCCCCGACCACTGGCCGGTGTTCGCGGCCAAGGACAAGATCGGCGACTGGCTCGAGCACTACACCGCGCTCATGGAGCTCAACTACTGGACCAGGTCGGAATGCCTTGGGGCGCAATGGGATGACGCTTCCCAGGAGTGGGAGGTCAAGGTCAACCGCGACGGCAAGGACGTCACGCTGCGGCCCAAGCACCTCGTCATCGCGCTCGGCGTCAGCGGCTACCCGTTCATCCCGTCCTTCCCCGGCGCCGACACGTTCCGGGGCGAGCAGCACCACTCCTCCCAGCACCCCGGTGGCGATGCGTATGCCGGCAAGGACGTCGTCGTCATCGGGTCCAACAACAGCGCCCACGACATCTGCGCCTCGCTGTGGGAGGTGGGCGCGAGGCCGACGATGGTGCAGCGGTCGAGCACCCACATCGTGCGCAGCGAGTCACTCATGGACCTCGCCCTCGGCGACCTCTACTCCGAACGCGCGCTCGCCAGCGGCGTCACGACGGAGAAGGCCGACCTGGTCTTCGCCTCGCTCCCCTACCGGATCATGCCCGGCGCCCTGAAGCCCGCGTACGACGAGATGCAGGTGCGCGACAAGGACTACTACGACGCCTTGCGCGAGGCCGGGTTCGACCTCGACTTCGGCGTCGACGGCTCGGGGCTGTTCATGAAGTACCTGCGCCGCGGCTCCGGCTACTACATCGACGTCGGCGCCTCCCAGCTCGTCATCGACGGCCGGATCCCGGTCGTCAACGGACAGGTCGACCACCTCACCGAGAGCTCGGTCGTCCTCACCGACGGCACCGAGCTCCCCGCGGACGTGGTCGTCTACGCCACGGGCTACCAGTCGATGAACGGCTGGCTCGAGACCCTCATCTCCCCCGAGGTCGCCGACCGCGTCGGGAAGGTCTGGGGCTTCGGCTCCGACACCCCCAAGGACCCCGGCCCTTGGGAGGGCGAGCTGCGCAACATGTGGAAGCCGACCAACGTCGACCACCTCTGGATCCATGGTGGCAACCTGCACCAGTCACGCCACTACAGCCAGTTCCTCGCCCTCCAGCTGAGGGCGCGGTACGAGGGACTCGACACCCCTGTCTACGGGCTGCAGGAGTCGCACCACCCGCGGTGACGCGCGATGGATCTGGGAAGCAGCAGGGCGGGCCACGGCGCGCGCGGCCAGCCCCGCTGCATACCTAGGAGAGGTTCTCGCCGGTGGCGGCGACCACGAACTCCCAGAACCGCTGCCGCTGCTGGGCCGTCTCGACCGCGACCGGTGCGTAGTGGGTGGCTCGGCGGCTGCGGTCGTGCCAGAAGCCGCCGGTGCCGATGGGGTCGTCGGTGGCGACCAGCCAGGTGACGGTGTCGGCCCCCTCGGCCGGTGAGCGCAGCAACGGACCCATGACCTTGTTGAAGCCGGGCAGCGACTCGGTGACACCGGGGGTGTCGGCCCACCCCGGGTGCATGCTGTGGACGGACACGCGTCCCCGCAACCGGTCGGCCCACTGCTCGGTGATGACGAGCTGCATGCGCTTGGTGCGCGCGTAGGCGGTGACGCCGGAGTAGTCGCCCTGCGTGTACTCGAGGTCGTCGACCGGCAGCCTCTGGCCGTAGGCGCCACCGGAGGACACGACCACGACGCGTCCGCCGCGCAGGCTGGCGGCGAGCAGGGCCGTCATCAGGTGCGGCCCCAGCACGTGGGTGGCGAGGGTCAGCTCGTGGCCCTGCGCGGTGGTCCGGCGCTCGGGAGGGAGGACGCCCGCGTTGTGCACCACCGCGTGCAGCTCCGGCACCCGCGCGGAGAAGTCGGCGCAGAACCCACGCACGGCATCGAGGTCGCTGAGGTCGCAGGGCGCGATCTCGACCCGGGCCGACGGCTCGGCGGCGAGCAGCTCGGTGCGGGCCGACTCGAGACGTTCGGCGTTGCGTCCCAGCAGGTGCACCGTCGCCCCCAGGGCGGCGAGCTGCTGGGCGGCGGCCAGCCCGAGCCCGCCACTGGCACCCGTGACGAGGACGTGGCGACCCGCGAGGCACGCCGGCCGCGGGTCAGCCGGCCACCACGACCGACGCAGACGGGGACCGAGGCGGGTGTAACCGAGGACCAGGGACTTGTCCATCGCCCAGTCGAGGGCGCGGGCAGCAGCGTTGGTGGGCATGGCATCACGGTACGGGCGACCGGTGGACGGCGACGCGCAGGGCACGTCCTGCACATGCGGACGGGTCGCGCCCGAAACGGCAGAGATCGCCCCTCGCCACGCGGATGACGGTCCATTCGTGCACGATCGGGCGCGTGGCTCAAGTCGACCGCAAAGGTCGAAGCGGTCAGGAACTGACCGCTTCCCTTTCTACGCTGGTGTCATGACCACGACACCCGCACCCACCTCCCCCGCAGCTGGCAACCGTGAGCGCGCCGACCTGATCGAGTCGCTGCGCCGACACCGCGACTTCCTGAAGTTCGCCGTGCGTGCGATCGACGACGACCAGGCGCGGCAGCGCACGACCGTCAGCGAGCTCACGCTCGGCGGCCTCGTCAAGCACGTCGCCGACACGGAGGCCCAGTGGGCGACCTTCATGGTCGAGGGCGCAGGAACGGCGCCGGACATCGACTGGGAGTCGATCGACTGGAGCAACCCGCCCGCCGAGGTCGCGGCCTACGCCGACTCCCACCGGCTCAAGGACGACGAGACGCTCGAAGGCCAGCTCGTGCGCTGGGACGAGATCGCCCGCCACACCGATGAGCTCGTCGAGACCCTGGACCTGGACACCGACTACGACCTGCCCAAGGCGCCCTGGTTCGAGCCCGGTGCCCGCTGGTCGGTCCGCCGAGCCGTGCTGCACATCATCGCCGAGACCTCGCAGCACGCAGGTCACGCCGACATCATCCGCGAGTCCCTCGACGGCCAGAAGACGATGGGCTGAGGGCGTTCCGCCAGAGGCAGCTCATCCCTTCCGCAACTCGAATGTCGTTGCGCCCCAACGGTTTCACCCTGACTGCACTCCCGCGCGCTGTCAGTGGTCGCAGCTAGGGTTTCGTCATGGCCATCACACCGCAGGAGCCGCACGGGCAGGACGGCCAGCACCCCTTCCGCCCGGTGCTGGGCGCCCTGGAGGTGGCGGTCAAGGCCATGGCCGACTCGCAGTCGACTCGCACCTGGGCGCTGTCGGAGCCCGAGCTGGCCAAGGCCGTCCAAGCGCTCGGCGAGCTCTCGGCGATGGTCGACGCCACGCTGGTGAGTGTGCTCGCCGAGGCAGCCTCGCGTGGCCTGGGCACGGGTGAGGGCTGGGGTCCGGTGGACTGGGCCCGTTCGCTCGCGCCCCTCCTGCCCCTACGTACGATCACCGACGCCCAGGCAGTCGCCCGGGTGGCCGGCGATCCTCGGTTGAGCGGAGTCCTCGAGGCTGCCACCGTCGGCGCGACGCCGACGAGAGGGCAGCACGACCCGATCGCGCAGGTGCTGCCGATCGGCAAGGCGGCCCAGCTGGTGCGCTTCCACCGGTCCGTGGCGGGGCTGGCGGACCCGGAGCAGCTCGACGAGGCGCTCGGCACGCTTCTCGACGGCGCCACCGGTCCAACCGGCCTGAGCGAGCGCGACCTGGCCATCTGCGTGCGCCGCACCGGTGACCTGCTCCGCCCGGACCGAGCCGTCGAGCACGACGGTGACGTGGCGCGAGCCCACCGCTCCTTCACGAAGGCCCGTGGCCCCGTAGGCCTGTCGCGCTACACCCTGCTGCTGGACGACGACGGAGCTGCCGTCGTCGACGCAGCGGTGGAGGCGCTCGCCCGGCCCCGCCGGGACGAGGACACCGGGGACCTCGACACCAGGACGCCCGCCGCCCGACGTGCCGACGCGCTGCTGGACCTCGTGTCCCGCGCCGTGGAGGCGCCCGAGGGGCTGCCGCGCCAGGCCAAGACCACGATGCTCGTCACCGTCCCGCTCGAGGTGCTGCAGCGGCGGGCGCGGGGAGCCGGCCTCACCCTCACCGGCGGTGTGCTCACCACCGATGCGGTCCGGCGTATGGCGTGCGACGCCGAGGTCGTCCCGGTCGTGCTCGGCAGCCGCGGAGAGGTTCTCGACCAAGGCACGGCCATACGTCTGTTCACGACGGCACAGATCCGCCGCCTGTGGTTGCGCGACCATCACTGCACCTTTCCCGGGTGCAGCAAGCCGGCGCGGTGGACGGATGCTCATCACCTCGTGCACTGGGCCGATGGCGGACCCACCGACATCGACAACGCCGCCCTGCTCTGCCGGGCGCACCACACGGTCGTCCACCGAGAGCGGTTGAGCGGCAGGGTCGTCGACTTCGGTCACGGGCCGACGGTGGCCTGGGACATGACACCGGGTTCGTACGATCGCCGCGTCGTGAAGCCTCACGAGGTTGGCCTCCCCCAGCCGCCCCGCCGCGAACGACCCTGACCGCGCCCCGCACCCCGCCGCCGGCGGGGCTACCGGCGCGCGACCTCACGGATTCCGACCTGTGACCATGACCAGCGGCCCCGACCCCGGCCTCCTGAAAGGGTGACCTGCGGCGCAGGGCTAGCGTGACGGGATGACCCCTGACGCCTGGGAGACCTTGGCTGCGCCCTTTGCCGACGGCGCCTACACCACGGTGAAGGGCCTGGTTCGTACCTCGGTCCTGCACCAGCAGCTCCTGGAGCACCTCCCGAGGACACCCGCCACCGTCCTCGATGTCGGTGGTGGAGCCGGTCACCAGTCATTCCCCTTGGCGCAGGCCGGGTACGACGTCACGGTGCTCGACCCGTCGGCGGCCATGCTGGACAGGGCCCGTCAGCGGTTGGCCACCCTCCCTCAGGAGGTGGCCGGGCGCATCCAGCTGGTCGAGGCGGCCGGTCACGACGCCGTCGAGGCGGTGCAGGGACGCGTCTTCGATGCTGTCCTGTGCCACGGCGTCCTCGACTACCTCGACGCGCCCGACGGCCTCCTCGACCAGCTCTGCCGCTGCACTGCTCCCGGTGGCCTCGTGTCGATCATGACCGGCAACGCCGCCGCCTCGGCCGTGCGGCCGGCGCTGGAGCAGCGGTGGGCAGATGCCCTCGCTGCCTTCGACTCGCGCACCGAGGTGGGCGTGCTCGGAGTGCCGACGCGGACGACCACCGTCGAGGAGCTCGGCGAGCTCCTGCGCCGCCGCGGCGTGGACCCGGTGCAGTGGTACGGCGTGTGGCTCTTCGTGGACTGGCTGGGCTTCGGGGGCGTGCAGCTCGACACCACCGATGCGGACCGCGTCGCCGCGGTCGCGGCCGTCGAGCTGGAAGCCAGCAGACGCGACCCCTACCGCCAGCTCAGTCGCGTCTTCCACCTCGTCGGGAGGCGGGCTGCGACCTGACGCCCCGCCACCGTCCACTCCCCCGCCAGCACGACTGAGGGGTATGCCGCGTGGTGACCACGCGGCATACCCCTCAGACAAGTTGCAGGAGAACGGGACTCAGCCGTTGACGAGCGACCTCAGGACGTACTGGAGGATGCCGCCGTTGCGGTAGTAGTCCGCCTCTCCGGGGGTGTCGATGCGGACGACCGCGTCGAACTCCACCGGCTCGCCGCCGTCCTTCTCGGCGCGAACCTTGACCGTCTTCGGGGTCGTGCCCTCGTTGAGCGCCGTGATGCCCGAGATGGAGAACGTCTCGGTGCCGTCGAGGCCGAGCGAGTCGGCGTTCTGGCCGGCCGGGTACTGCAGCGGGATGACACCCATGCCGATGAGGTTGGAGCGGTGGATGCGCTCGTAGGACTCGGCGATGACGGCCTTCACCCCGAGCAGGCGCGTGCCCTTGGCCGCCCAGTCGCGTGACGAGCCCGAGCCGTACTCCTTGCCCGAGAGGATGACGAGCGGGACACCGGCCTCCTGGTAGGCGGCGGACGCCTCGTAGATCGTCGTCTGGTCGCCACCGGCCAGGCCATCACGCTCCAAGAACAGCCTGGTGAAGCCACCCTCGACGCCATCCAGGAGCAGGTTCTTCAGGCGGATGTTGGCGAAGGTGCCACGGATCATGACCTCGTGGTTGCCACGACGCGAGCCGTAGGAGTTGAAGTCCTTGCGGTCCACACCGTGCTCGGCGAGGTACTTGCCTGCCGGGCTGTCGGCCTTGATCGAACCCGCCGGGCTGATGTGGTCGGTCGTGACCGAGTCACCCAGCTTGGCCAGGACGCGCGCGCCGGAGATGTCCTCGACCGGCGTGGTGTCCATGGACATGCC
Source organism: uncultured Actinomycetota bacterium (assembly GCA_963695205.1). GTDB lineage: Bacteria > Actinomycetota > Actinomycetes > Actinomycetales > Dermatophilaceae > Pedococcus. The sequence continues at coordinate 53,035 of CAVOGI010000007.1, forward strand.
GTCGAAGTACGGGGGCTTGCGGACGTAGGTCGACTCGCCGTCCCAGTCGAAGGTCTTGCCCTCGGGGGTCGGCAGCGACTGCCAGCGCTCGTCACCGGCGAAGACGTCGGCGTAGTCGGCAGCGAACATCTCCTGGTTGATCGAGGAGGCGATGGTCCGCTCGACGTCCTCCGGGGTGGGCCAGATGTCCTTGAGGAAGACCTCGTTGCCCGACGTGTCGGTGCCCAGCGGCTGGGTCTCGAAGTCGAAGTCCATCGTCCCGGCGAGCGCGTAGGCGATGACCAGCGGCGGCGACGCGAGGTAGTTCATCTTCACGTCGGGGTTGATGCGCCCCTCGAAGTTGCGGTTGCCCGACAGCACCGACACGACGGCGAGGTCGTTGTCGTTGATGGCCTTGGAGATCTCGTCGCTCAGCGGACCGGAGTTGCCGATGCAGGTGGTGCAGCCGTAGCCGACGAGGTGGAACCCGAGCTTCTCGAGGTAGGGCCACATGCCGGCCTTCTCGTAGTAGTCGGTGACGACCTTGGAGCCGGGGGCCATCGAGGTCTTCACCCACGGCGCCACGGCGAGGCCGCGGTCGACGGCGTTCTTGGCGAGCATGGCCGCGGCCATCATCACCGACGGGTTGGAGGTGTTGGTGCACGACGTGATCGAGGCGATCGACACGATGCCGTGGTCGATCTCGAACGTCGTGCCCTCGGCGGAGGTCACCGACACGACGCGCGACGGACGACCGGCGCCGTCGCCCTCGTCGGTCGGCTTGTCGCCGCCGTTGGTGCCGTCGGTCGCGCCCTGCGGCGAGGGGTCGCTCGCCGGGAAGCTGCTGCCGACCCCGGCGTCACCCTCGTGGTGGGAGACGTAGGTGGGCAGGACCTTGCGGAACGAGGTCTTGGCGTCGGTGAGCGCGATGCGGTCCTGCGGTCGCTTCGGCCCAGCGATGGACGGCACGACAGTGGACAGGTCGAGCTCGAGGTACTCCGAGTAGCGCGCCTCGGGCTGGTCCGGGCCGGCCTGGAGCCACATGCCCTGCTCCTTGGCATACGCCTCGACCAGGGCGACGGACTGCTCCGAGCGACCGGTGAGGCGCAGGTACTCCAGCGTCACGTCGTCGATCGGGAAGATCGCGCACGTGGAGCCGAACTCCGGGCTCATGTTGCCGATGGTGGCGCGGTTGGCCAGCGGTACCTGGGCGACGCCCTCGCCGTAGAACTCGACGAACTTGCCGACGACACCGTGCTTGCGCAGCTGCTCGGTGATGGTGAGGACGACGTCGGTCGCGGTCGCACCGGACGGGATGGAGCCGGAGAGCTTGAACCCGACGACGCGCGGGATGAGCATCGAGACGGGCTGGCCGAGCATGGCCGCCTCGGCCTCGATGCCGCCGACGCCCCAGCCGAGCACGCCGAGGCCGTTGACCATCGTCGTGTGGGAGTCGGTGCCGACGCAGGTGTCGGGGTAGGCGACGCCGTCGCGGACCATGACGGTGCGTGCGAGGTGCTCGATGTTGACCTGGTGGACGATGCCGGTGCCCGGGGGCACGACCTTGAAGTCCTCGAACGCGGTCTGGCCCCAGCGCAGGAACTGGTAGCGCTCCCCGTTGCGCTGGTACTCGATCTCCACGTTGCGCTCGAAGGCGTCCTTGCGCCCGAACACGTCGATGATGACCGAGTGGTCGATGACCATCTCGGCCGGGCTCAGGGGGTTGATCTTGGCCGGGTCGCCGCCGAGGTCGCTCACGGCCTCGCGCATGGTGGCGAGGTCGACGATGCACGGGACACCGGTGAAGTCCTGCATGAGCACGCGGGCCGGCGTGAACTGGATCTCCGTGTCGGGGTCGGCGTTCTCGTCCCAGCCGCCGACGGCCCGGATGTGGTCGGCCGTGATGTTGGCGCCGTCCTCGGTGCGCAGGAGGTTCTCCAGCAGCACCTTGAGGCTGTACGGGAGGGTCTCGCTGCCCTCGACCGCGGACAGCCGGTAGACCTCGTAGGACTGGTCGCCGACCGTCAGTTCACCATGGGCGTTGAAGCTGTTCGTGCTGGCCACTGCCTGCTCCTTCGATGCTCAGTTGTGTGCGTCGCTGCACTCTGCTGTCGAACTGGATTTATCTTGACGTCAAGATATCACGTTGGTCGGCGGCGGTCGCGTCGTCGGTCCCGCGTGGTCAGGTCCGGACCCGATCCTCGTCCAATGCGGAACGGAGCGAAAGTGGCAGTTCTCGTTTGGTCCGCTCGGCGAGACCCGCGGCGACGTAGGTGATCGTCAGCACCGCGCACAGCAGGTTGTCGGAGTGCCGGTGGATCTCGTGGCGCAGCGTGAAGCTGGTCGTCCCCACGCGGACCGGGCGCACGACGATGTCGGCCCGGTCCCCCGCCGCCAGGCTCGCCAGCCACTCGATGTCGGCGTGCCGCACCAGCGGCAGTGCGTCGGCCTCGCGGGCCTCCTCCAGGCCGTAGCCCCGCGACGCGAGGTAGGCCAGGCGCGCGTCGTCGCACCACGCGAGGTACCAGGCGTTGAAGACCACCCCCACCTGGTCGACCTCGTAGAAGTGGACCTCCACGTGGTGGGTGAACGGGGCGGGGCTGGGCTGGTGGTCCGGCTGCGTCGACACGACGACCGAGCCTAGGTCACCGGTCTCGAGGGCCCGGCACCGCCGGTCCCGGTATGGCGCCGCGCCGGGTCAGCGCGCCCGTCACCGTCGGGGCACGGTCAGGACCAGGGCGGCGACACACGCCGCGGCGAGGAACAGCAGTCCGGCGGGGAAGCCGGCCGTGGTCGCGATCGCGCCCACCAGCACGGCACCGGCAGCGGTGCCACCGTCGAACCCGATGTTCCACCCGGCGCTCGCCACCGGGATGTGGGCCGGGTCGACCTGCTCGAACGCGACGACGAGGGTGAGGTTCTGCAGCGCGCCGTAGGCGATCCCGGCGAACCCGGCGCCCAGCAGGAGCAGGACGAGGGCTCCCCCGCGGTGAGCGCCCCAGGCGCAGATGGCCAGCCCGAGCGCCGCTGTGAGGAGCAGGGGCGCGAGGAACCGCGCGGCGCCGTACCGGTCCGAGAGGTGACCGGCGCCCCACCGGCACAGGGCCGTCCCGACACCCAGCACGAGCAGGACCGCGGCCGAGGCGGCACCGGAGTCGACGATCTGCGGGACGAAGGTGAGCAGTCCCCCGCCGGCCATCGTCACCGCGAACAGGACCGCCGTCGGGCGCGCGACGGCGAGCGCGCTGCGGCGGTCGATCCGCGGCGCCTGCTCGGCGACCCGGTCGAGCGGGCCGAGGGCGCGGGCGACGGCGAACGCGAAGGGGGCGGCGAGGACGGGCAGCGCCCCCACGGCGAACACCCAGCCGAAACCCCAGCCGTCGGCCACGGCGACGGACGCGGGCAGGAGCACCAGGTTGGGCACGGCGACCGCCAGGCCGTAGGCGCCGATCGCCGCACCACGACGGTGTGCGGGCACGAGGTGGGCGACGACGGCCGACCCCGTGACGGTCAGGATGCCGAACCCGATCCCGCGGACCGCCGACAGCGCGAGCACCGGGGCGAGGGCGTCGGAGAGGAGGTAGAGCGGCGACGCGAGCCCCATGAGCAGGACGCCGACAGCGATGACCGGTCCGTGGCCGAACCGCCGCAGCAGCGCCGGTACCGCGAACTGGGTCAGGACGGTCGCCGCGAGCAGGACCCCGTTGACGAGGCCGGAGCCGGCCTCGTCGGCGCCACCGTGGACGGCCCACAGCGGGGCCACCGAGAGCAGCGCGGCATACCCGCTGAAGCCGAGGACCGACAGCATCCCGAGCGCGGGCATGCCCGGGAAGCGCCACACCGAACCGGCGGCGACCTCCGCCGCGGTCCCGCTCACCGCTCGAACAGGGCCACGCACTCGACGTGGTGCGTCATCGGGAACGCGTCGAAGGCCCGGAGCTCCTTGAGGTCGTAGCCGGCGCCGCGCAGGTACGAGGTGTCCCGGGCGAGCGCGGCCGGGTCGCAGGCGACGTAGGCGATGGCCCGCGGGGACAGGCGCGCGACCTGGGCGACGATGTCCTTGCCGGCACCGGTGCGCGGCGGGTCGAGGACCACCAGGTCGGCTGCCAGCGGCAGGAGCGGGTGACGGCGCAGCTTGCGCGGGCGTTGGCCCCTGCGGCCGGCTGGTCCGGACTTGCTGGCGCGGGGCACCCCGAACGCGTCGTCGACGCGGGCGCGGATCGCCAGCACGGACGGGTATCGCGCGAGGTTGCCTGCCGCGGCGGCGACCGCTCCCGCGTCGGACTCGACCGCGACGACCTTGCCCTGCGGACCCACGGCCTCACCCAGGGCGGCGGCGAAGAGGCCGACCCCGGAGTAGAGGTCGAGCGCCGTCTCGCCCTCGCGCGGCTGCACCATGGCGAGGACGGTCTGCACGAAGGTGCCGGCCGCACCCGGGTGCACCTGCCAGAACCCGCGTGCCGCGACCTCGAAGTCGGCGACGAACGAGCCGCCCTCGACGTGCTCGACGACGGTCGGGGCGTCGGCCTCGCCGGACGGCACCCGCACGACGACCGCCTCCCCCTGCGACGGCGCGACGACGTCGACCGCGTCGTCTCCGTCCCAGTGCCCGCGCAGGACACCGGTGGCGAGGATGCGCTCGTCGGCGATGAGGCACGTGTCGACGGGCACGACGTCGTGGGACCGGTGCTGGCGCAGGCCGGCCCGGCCGACCTCGTCCACGGCGAACTCGACCCGGGTGCGCCAGCCGAGGCCGTCGTGGTCGCCGGGAACGGGCTCGACAGCCACCTCGACGTCGAGCTTGGCCACCCGCGCGAACTGCTCGCGCACCACCGTGGCCTTGAGCTCGCGCTGGTGCGAGACCCGGACGTGCTGGAAGTCGCACCCGCCGCACAGGCCGGGCGCGGCATACGGGCAGGGGGCGGGGACCCGGTGCTCACTGGCCTGGAGGACCTCGATGCAGTCGGCGCGGACGAACCGCTGACCGTCGCGTGCCTCGGTGACCCGCACCAGCACCCGCTCGCCCGGCAGGGCGTGGCGGACGAAGACGACGCGGCCCTCGTGGCGCGCGATGCAGAAGCCGCCGTGGGCGATCGGGCCGACCTCGACCTCCACCTCGTCGCCCACGTGCAGGTCGGCGTGCTCGGTGCCGGTCACTGGCCCAACCGGACCGAACCGGCGGTGGGTCCGTCGTACCGCTCCTCCTGGCCGGCCGAGGACGCCAGCTGCCACGGCACGCTCGCGACCATCACGCCGGGGGTGAAGAGCAGACGGCCCTTGAGGCGCAACGCGCTCTGGTTGTGCAGCACCTGCTCGTACCACTTTCCGAGGACGTACTCCGGGATGTAGACCACGACGACGTCGCGGGGGTGCCCGGAGCGCAGCGACTTGACGTAGTCGACGACCGGGCGGGTGATCTCGCGATACGGCGAGTCCAGGGCCTTGAGCGGTACCGGGATGTCGCGGCGGTCCCACTCGTCCTGCAGCGCCTTGGTCTCCTCCGGCTCGACGTTGACCGTGATCGCCTCGAGCTTGGAGGGACGGGTGGCCCGGGCGTAGGCGAGGGCCCGCAGCGTCGGCTTGTGGATCTTGGAGACCAGCACGATCGCGTGCACCCGGCTCGGGAGCATCTGCGCGTCGAGGTCGTCGTCGGAGACGCGCAGCTCGGCGCGGACCCGTTCGTAGTGCTTGTGGATGCCGAGCATGAGGAAGAACAGCACGATCATCGCAGCGATGGCGTAGCCGGCGCCGTGCATGAACTTGGTCAGCAGGACGACGACGAGCACCACACCGGACATGGTCGCGCCGATGGCGTTGATGACCCGGCTGCGCTGCATACGGGCTCGTGCCACCGCGTCACGCTCGAGCCGCAGGTGGCGGTTCCAGTGCCGGATCATGCCCGTCTGGCTCAACGTGAACGACACGAAGACGCCGACGATGTAGAGCTGGATCAGCTTGGTGACCTCGGCGTTGTACAGGACGATCAGGAAGGCCGCGGCCCCGGCGAGGATGAGGATGCCGTTGGAGAAGGCGAGCCGGTCCCCACGGGTGTGCAGCTGTCGTGGGAGGTAGCCGTCCTTGGCCAGGATCGACCCGAGCACCGGGAAGCCGTTGAAGGCGGTGTTGGCGGCGAGGATGAGGATGAGTCCCGGCGACGATCGAGACGATGATGACGCCGGGGTGGAAGCCCTGGAAGACGGCCTTGGAGACCTGACCCATGATCGTGTCCTGGACGTAGTCCGGGCCGACCGGCTTGCCGTCGCGCAGGAGCTGGGTCGCGGGGTTCTCCGCGTACTTGATGCCGGTCCACTTCGCGAGCGTCAGCATCGACATGAGCATGGTGATGGCGATGACGCCCATGAGGAGCAGCGTGCTGGCGGCGTTGCGGCTCTTGGGCTTCTTGAACGCGGGCACGCCGTTGGAGATCGCCTCCACACCGGTCAGGGCGGCACATCCGGACGAGAAGGCGCGCAGCAGGAGGAACAGCATCGCGACGTTGCCGAGCGACTCGTAGCCCGACTCCGGCGCCAGGGTGAGACCGGCGCTCTCGGCCTGGGGCAGCGTGCCGGTGAGCTCGCGGACGACGCCGACGATGCCCATGCCGATGACGCTGAGCATGAAGAGGTAGACGGGGATGGCGAACGCCTGACCCGACTCGCGCACCCCGCGCAGGTTCATCGCCGTGAGCAGCACGACGAGCCCGACCGCGACGATCACCTCGTGCCCGTCGGATGAACGGCAGTGCGGCTGCGGCGTTCTGGACGCCGGAGGAGATCGACACCGCGACGGTGAGGACGTAGTCGACCAGCAGAGCCGCGGCCACCGTGAGGCCGGCCTTGGACCCGAGGTTGGTGTTGGCCACCTCGTAGTCGCCGCCACCCGAGGGGTAGGCATGGACGTTCTGGCGGTAGGACGCGACCACGACGGCCATCACGGCGACGACGCACAGGCCGATCTGCCAGGAGTGGGTCAGGGCCAGGGCCCCACCCGCCAGGCCCAGGGTCAGGAAGATCTCGTCCGGCGCGTACGCCACGGACGAGAGCGCGTCGCTGGCGAAGATCGGCAGCGCGAGCTTCTTGGGGAGGAGGGTGTCGCCGAGCCGGTCGCTGCGCATCGCGCGACCGAGGAGCACACGCTTGACGACGCGTCCGGAACTTGCCACGGCGAACACTCTAGGGCGCCACTGCGGCATGCGTGCCCGCGCCCGTCCCACCTGCGTGGCACCGCGCACGAGCACGTATGCCGCGGTGTAGCGTCGCCGTGTGCACTTCGTGATCATGGGCTGCGGCCGAGTGGGCTCCTCCCTCGCGCTGAGCCTCGAGAGCCAGGGCCACGACGTCGCGGTGATCGACCAGGAGGAGTCCGCGTTCCGACGCCTGGGCTCCGCGTTCGAGGGTCGCCGGGTGACCGGTGTCGGTTTCGACCGGGACACCCTGGGCGAGGCCGGGATCTCCGACGCCTACGCCTTCGCCGCCGTGTCCAGTGGTGACAACTCCAACATCCTCGCCGCCCGGGTGGCCCGCGAGACCTTCGGCGTCGAGCACGTCGTGGCACGCATCTACGACCCCGGCCGCGCCGAGGTCTACCAGCGGCTCGGCATCCCCACCGTCGCCACCGTGAAGTGGACCTCCGACCAGATGTTGCGCCGCCTGCTCCCCCAGGGCCACGTGCCCGAGCTCGTGGACCCGTCCGGCAAGGTCGTCATCGCCGAGGTCACCGTCAACCCGGGTTGGGTCGGCAGGCTCGTCAGCGAGCTCGAGGTCGTCACCGGCACCCGCGCCGCGTACCTCACCCGGTTGGGCTCGGGCATCCTGCCGACGTCGGAGACGGTGTTCCAGGAGGGCGACCTGCTCCACCTCGCCACCCTCGCCGCCGAGCTCCCGGCCGTGGAGCGCACCCTCGACGCCCCGCCCGCCCCGTCCGGGCACTGAGCAGAAGGAACCACATGCGCGTCGTCATCGCCGGGGCCGGGAGCGTGGGCCGCTCCATCGCCCGGGAGCTGCTGCACAACGGCCACCAGGTCCTGCTCATGGACAAGGAGCGCAAGGACATCCAGTCCAGCCGCGTGCCCGAGGCCAACTGGCTGCTGGCCGATGCCTGTGAGATCACGGCCTTGCACGAGGCGGGGCTCGCCGAGTGCGACGTCGTCGTGGCCGCGACCGGCGACGACAAGGTCAACCTCGTGGTCTCGCTGCTCGCCAAGACCGAGTTCGGCGTGCCGCGCACGGTCGCCCGCGTCAACAACCCCAAGAACGAGTGGATGTTCGACGAGGCCTGGGGCGTCGACGTCGCCGTGTCCACGCCGCGCCTCATGACGGCCCTGGTCGAGGAGGCCGTGAGCGTCGGCGACCTCGTGCGCATCTTCCAGTTCCAGCAGGGCAAGGCGACCATGGTCGAGCTCACGCTGCCGCCCGAGAGCCCCTACGCCGGCAAGCGCGTCGGCGACGTCGACTTCCCCGGGGAGACGGTGCTCGTCGGCATCATCCGTGAGGACCACCCCATCGCGCCGAGCCGCGACGACTCGCTCGAGCCCCACGACGAGCTGTTGTTCATCTCCACACCGGAGTTCGAGGACGAGCTCGAGGCCATGCTGAGCCCCGGCGAGCGCAACCCCCGCGGCGAGGCCTGACCTCAGTCGGTCTCGACGTCGGGCCGGGTATGGCGCTCGGTGCCGTGCTCGACGTGGTGGCCGTCGGGCGCGGGAACCTCCTGCGGCGTCTGCCCGCGCACCAGCATCAGCCCCATCGCCGCGAGGCCGACGAGCCAGAGGGGCCACCCCAGGGCGACCTTCGCCACCCCGAGCCAGGCCACCTCACCCGCGAAGTACAGCGGGAGCATGACGGCGACGCGGACGGCGTACATGGCGACGAGCACCATCGTCAGCCGTTGGCAGACGCGCACCAGCCCCCGGTCACGGTGCCAGGCGAACGGGTCCTCGGTGGCGCGGGGGTCGCCGGCCCCGACCATGAACCCCACCAGCGGCCAGCGGCTGACCACCGAGACGAGTGCCGCCACACCCCACCCGGCGCTGGTGAGGATGCCGGGCAGGAAGGCGTCCTGGGCCCGGCCGCTGCGCAGCGCGAAGAACGCCGCGATCCCGGTCGCCAGGGCCGCCGAGAGGACGAACTGCAGGCTCTGTCGCTGCACCAGGCGCACGAGGGCGAGCACCACGATGACCGCACCGGCGGCGATGACGGCGGTCCGGACGTTCTTGGTCGCCGTCCACACGATGACGAAGGCCACGGTCGGCAGGGCGGTCTCGAGGGAGCCGCGCCACCCACCGAGGGCCTTGGAGAGCCGTTGGCGGATCACCTCCTCGACCGTCGCGGGCGGATGTGGCCGGTGGTCGCCGAGGCGTCCGTCACGGGAGCCGTCGACGCGTCAGGCCGGTCGGCTGGAGTCTCGACCCGGTCAGTGGGCACGCACCGGCACGATCTCGTAGGACGGGTTGAAGATCGTGGGGATCCCGCGGTAGTAGGTGACCCGGCCCTGGGCGCGCAGGTAGGTGCCGGGACCGATGCCCGCGATCGAGCGGCGGCCCAGCCAGACGAGGTTGATCGTGCGGCTGCCGTCGTAGAGGTCGATGACCAGCGCAGGCACGTTGACCCGCGGGCGCAGGGTGACGGCGCGCACGGTGCCCGAGACGGTCGCCTGCTGGCGGTCGAGCAGGTCGCACATCGGGGTGCACCCGAGCCGGGCGGCGTCCTCGCGCAGCTCGTCGGCCTCGATCTGGGTGACCGACTTCGTCAGCCGCTCACCGAGCCGGGCGATGGCCGACTTGTGGTGCCCCCGAGGGCCCTGGGGCTGGGTCGTCTGCACGTCGTGGGCCATGGCGGTCAACGCACCTCGGTGATCTCGGGGCCACGCTCGAACGGCGAGAGGTCGTCGGCGCGGACCGTGGTGTCGGCGTCGTCCTCCAACGCCTCGCCGTCGGCCGCCCTCGCGCGCCCTGCTGGACCGGCAGGGTCAGCGGTGAGCATCTCGCGAGGCGCCATCGGCGCTGTCGCCGCGGACGACGACCACGCTGCGCACCACCTCGAGCAGAGGTGCCGCGGCCTCGTCGTCGATGGCCGCCCGCCCGGAGAAGACCGCGCGCAGGAACCAGCGCGGGCCGTCGACGCCGGTGAAACGGGCCGGGGCGAAGACGGTGCGCCCGTCGGGTCCGGCGGAGGGCATCCGGGTGCGCAGCTCGGTGCCGAGGTCGCCCTGGACCTCGTCGGCGGTGCCGCCCTGGGCCAGGATCGACTCGGCGATCTCGCTGCGGATCTCGTCCCAGATCCCCATCGACCTGGGTGCGGCGAACGCCTGCAGCTGCACCGCGGAGTCGGCGATGACGGCGGTGGCCCCGACGACCTGGTCGGCGCTCTCGTCGACCTCGAGCCGCAGCTCCATGCCGGCCACCCCGCGGATGCGCAGCGCGCCGAGGTCGAGGCGGTCGTCCTCGCCCAGGTCGACCTCGGAGCTGTCGTAGGGGCCGTTCCCCTCGCGGTCGAGCGGAGCAGCCTGCGCCGCCACCGTCGCCTTCGAGGCGTCGACCCCGGTCGCGTCCGTGGATCGTCGCCGATCCGTCGCCGGTCGCGTCGCCGGTGGTGTCGTCGGTCGCGTCCTCGAGCGGGGTCGAGTCGTGCGTCGCGTCGAGCTCGTCGGTCTGCTCGGACTTCTTGCCTCGTCGGAAGATGGCCACTGGAGTGTTCAGTCCTTCGTTGTGTGGGTGTGGTTGCCGAAGCCGCCACTGGCACCATGACCAGTGTCACCCCGGGAGGTGTCCTCGAGCGAATCCACTTCGAGGAAGTCGGCGACGGCGACCTGCTGGACCACGAGCTGGGCGATCCGGTCGCCGCGGTGGACGGTGAACGCCTCGCGCGGGTCGAGGTTCACGAGGTTGACGAGAACCTCCCCGCGGTACCCCGCGTCGATGGTCCCCGGGGCGTTGACGATGGTGATGCCGTGCCGTGCTGCGAGCCCGGACCGCGGGTGGACCAGGCCGACGAACCCCTCGGGGAGCGCCAGGGCGATCCCGGTGGGCACCAGGGTCCGCTCCCCCGGCGCCAGCGTCACCTCGGTGGCGGCGTGCAGGTCGGCGCCGGCGTCACCGGGGTGGGCGTAGGACGGCACCGGCAGGTCGGGGTCGAGCCGCCGCAGGGGCAGTGAGACGCGAATAGGGCCAGTCACGTGGACTGACCCTATCGGTGGTTGCAGCACGTTCAGGCCGCGCACTCCCGGCACACCATCTGCCCGTTGACCTCCTTGGCCAGCTGGCTGCGGTGGTGGACGAGGAAGCAGCGGGAGCAGGTGAACTCGTCGTACTGACGCGGGATCACCCGCACCGACAGCTCCTCGCCGGACAGGTCGGCGCCGGGGAGCTCGAAGCCCTCGGCCTGCTCCGTCTCGTCGACGTCGACGCTCGAGGCGCTCTTGTCGACCCGGCGGGACTTCAGCTCCTCGATCGAGTCCTCGGACAGCTCGTCATCGGTCTTGCGCGGCGCGTCGTAGTCAGTCGCCATAGTCGCTGTCGCTCTCCCTCTTCATTCGCATGTGCCTTCTCGATGCTCGAGAAGGCAAGTCGCCGGTGTTAACGCTGACCGTCATGGTTTTGTGCCCACCGTCGGCGCGGATTGTGCCCTATCTCGCTGGGCCCGTCACCATCGCGTCCACGACGGTGTCCTCCACGTGATCCCAGACCGTCGGCAACCGGGACAGAGTGCCGCTCGCTCAGCCCCAAGAATCGGTCTGGGTTAACCCACAATTCACCCAAGGACCGCAACCCGAAGTGGGTCATATGGCGTCTGTCCCCGTAGAGTCCTGTCTCCACCTGACCCGGATCCACCCGACCCGGATCCACCCGAACCGATTCGTGACACGACTCAGAGAGGGGTGCAGCATGACCGAGTTCCACACCGAGATCACCCACCGTGCCAGCCGTGCGGTGCAGTCCCTGCGAACCGCGCAGGAGTCCGGCGACGACTACCTCGCCTCCGTCCGCGAGGCCGAGCTGGAGAACCTTGCGCGGCTCGCCGACGAGCACGGCCTGCGCATCCCCGACCTCGCGCGGTTCAACGCCGCCTGACCCATCTCGTCCCCTCGAGGGCGCGTCCGCCACCCGGCGGCCGCGCCCTCGTCACGTCTGCGGCGTGCCCGCCCCGGGGCGCGAACGGCTACTCGGACCCCGCTGCCTCGGCGGCATGGCGCACCAGCGCCTCGAGGTGGGTGTGCAGGCCCGGTGCAGCACCCACGACCATGCTCGGGTCGGGAGGGGTCCCGCCCAGACCGGTGAACAGTCCACCCGACTCGGTGAGCACCAGCCAGGCCGCCGCCATGTCCCACGAGTTGAGACCGCGCTCGAAGTAGCAGTCGAGCGAGCCGGCAGCGACCGCACAGATGTCCAGGGCGGCACTGCCGATGCGACGGATGTCACGCACGTGGGGCAGGACTTCCACGAGCAGCCTGGCCTGCCAGAGCCGCCGGCCGGCGTCGTAGCCGAAGCCCGTCCCGGTCAGCGCGTGCCCGAGGGCGGGTGGCTCGCCGATGACCAAGGGTGTCGTCTCACCCTCACCTCGCCGCAGCCACGCCCCAGCACCCAGACGGGCACGGAAGAGCTCTCCGGTCATCGGGTTGACGACGGCTCCCGCCACCGGACGCCACGCGCCGGGTGTTGTGGGGTCACCGACGACGGCGGCGACGGACACGGCATACGAGGGGATGGCGTAGAGGTAGTTGACCGTCCCGTCGATGGGGTCGACGACCCAGGTGATCTCGGACTCGCGGTCGGTGCCACCCTCCTCCTCGCCGAGGAAGCCGTCGCCGGGGCGCGGCCACGCGCAGCCGCGAGCGCAGGAGGTCCTGGGCTCGCTGGTCCATGACCGTCACCACGTCGGTGGCCGTGCTCTTGGTCCTGGAGACCCCGAGGTCGGCGGGCCGTTCGTCGACGATGAGTCGCCCTGCCTCTAGGGCGATCTCGACGGCGAGCTGCTCGAGCTCGGCCAGGACGTCGTCCGCGGGGACGGTCAGGGGGTCCATCGTCAGTCCTGACCGCACAGCGCCGGCTTGGCCACCCGCAGGTTGGGGCAGCAGCCCGGGGGCACAGGTCGACCGCAGCGGGTCGCGCCCGGGCCAGGACGGCTGGACCGGCTGCTCACCGCGGGCCACCGCCGCCCGCTCCTCGACGAGGTCCACCAGCCCGGAGACGAACTCGGGGTCGATGCCGACGGTCGGCACCCGGACCAGCTGCAGCCCGAGCTTCTCCGCGGTCGCGGCGGCTTCGGTGTCGAGGTCGTAGACGACCTCCATGTGGTCGGAGACGAACCCGATGGGAGACACGACGACGACCTGGGCACCCTCGGCTGCGAGCTCCTGGAGCCGGTCGTTGACGTCGGGCTCCAGCCAGGGCTGGCTCGGCGGACCGGACCGGGAGCAGAAGACGAGCTCGCCCGACAGGTCGGTGTCGAGGGTCGCGTTCACCTCGTCGGTGATCGCCGCGCCCAAGGCGATGTGCTGGCGGCTGTAGGCGCTGCCGTCCTCGTCACCGGGCCCGGACGTCTCGTCCATCGCCGTCGGGATGGAGTGGGTGACGAACAGCAGCCGTACGGCGTCCGCGTCCGTTCCACCTGCGAAGCACCTCACGCACGGCCTCGGTGACGAGCCGGCTGTTCGTCCGCGAGAAGCCGGGGTGGTTGGCGTAGGTGCGGATCTTGTCGACGGCGATGTCGATGCCGGCCTCGGCCACCTTCGCCGTGGCACCGGCGAGGTCCTCGCGGTACTGGCGGCAGGAGGAGTAGCACGAGTACGCGCTGGTCATCACCGTGACGAGGCGCGACAGCCCCTGGCCGTGGGCCTCCTCGAGCGCCTCGTGCACGAACGGCGTGAAGTTGCGGTTGCCCCAGATGACCGGGGTGCTGATCTGCCGGCGGTCGAGCTCGGCGCGCAGGGCGGCGATGAGGGCGCGGTTCTGGTCGTTGATCGGGCTGCGGCCGCCGAACCCGTAGTAGTGCTCCCCCACCTCCTCGAGCCGTTCGTCGGGGATGTTCTTGCCGGCCGTGACCGTGCGCAGGAACGGCAGGACGTCCTCGGGCTTCTCGGGTCCACCGAAGGACAGCAGCAGGATCCCGTCGTAGGGGTCCAGCGGGGAGACCTCGGCGTCGCCCGCGGTGGTGTCGGGGGTGGCGTCGTCCGGGATGGGGGTGGGGGTGCTCACGTGAGTTCTCCGGTTCGCAGGGGCTTGGGGGCGTGGACATCGAGGACGACGGCGATCATCCGCACCGCGAACACCAGGGCCACGCAGCCCCAGATGACCACGGGGGTGAGGACGTCGAAGTGGTGGGCGGTCACGATCAGGACCGACCCCAACAGAGCGGGCAGGGCATACATCTCACGACGCAGGACCTCGGGGACCTGGCCGGCGAGGACGTCACGGACGATCCCCCCACCGACCGCGGTGACCCCGCCGACGATCACGGAGGTGAGGGGGTCCATGCCCGCGCCGAGGGCCTTGAGCGACCCGCCGATCGCGAAGACGGCAAGACCTGCGGCATCGAGCACCCGCACGAAGCGCGAGATCCGCTCCACGCCCGGGTGGTAGAGGAACGTCACGAGCCCCGCGACCAGTGCGCTGGTCAGCAGCCGCCAGTCCGAGACGCCGACCGGCGGCAGGGCGCCGATGAGGAGGTCGCGCATCACGCCACCGCCGAGGGCCGCCGCTCCGGAGAGCACGAGGACCCCGAACAGGTCGAGTCGCTTCTTCACCGCGACGAGGCCACCGGAGAGCGCGAAGGCGAAGACGCCGACCAGGTCGAGGGCCAGCTGGAGGTGGGGGTCGTAGGTGAGCATCGCGAGGTCAAAACTACCCTCGCGGCGTGGTCGCTTCCTCGGCGAGCCCCGTGATGGCAGAGTCGACCACGATGCGGCGATACGGGAGAAGGCAATGCGCGACCTGCGGCTGATCGGTGTCCATGAGGACGGCCAGCACCTGCTGCTGTCCGATTCCGAGGGCGAGCAGTTCAGCGTCCCCCTCGACGAGCCCCTGCGAGCGGCGGTCCGACGCGACCGGCCACGGCTCGGCCAGCTCCAGATCGAGATCGACGGTGGCATGCGCCCACGCGAGGTCCAGGCGATGATCCGGGCCGGGCCTGACCGCCGAGGACGTCGCCGACCGCTCCGGCTGGCCGGTGGAGAAGGTCCGTCGCTACGAGGGACCGATCCTCGCCGAGCGCGAGTACGTCGCGGGCCTGGCCCGCGCGGTCCGCCTGCGCGGCCGCTCCGGCGGCGCCGACCAGCGCCGACCCTGTCGGCGCGGGTCAGCCACCGGCTCTCCGGTCGCGGCGTCGACCCCGCGGCGGCACTCTGGGACTCCGCCCGCACCGACGAGCGGCGAGTGGACCGTCATCGTCACCTTCCCGGCCGGCGGTCGCGAGCGCGCAGGCGCGCTGGCACTTCGACGTGCCGGCCCGCACGGTGACCGCGGCCGACGACGAGGCCCGCTGGCTCAGCGAGGAGGACACCGGCAGCGGACCTCGCCGCTGCCCGACCCCGCACCTGGCGACCGCCGCCGGTCGCGCGCCGACCACCGTCTACGACGTGGAGGCCGAGGGCGGGGTGCAGGCCGCCACCGCGCCGTCACGGCTCCGGCGCGGACGAGGAGCCCGCTCGACCTCATGACCGCGATGCGCGAGCGCGCGTCGCACCGTGGCCGCCGCGGCGCGCGCAAGGCGTCGGCGACCCAGACCCCGGGCGACGACGCCCCCCGCGACGGACGCCCTCCCCCTGGAGGACCTCGCCTACGACCCCGAGACGATGCCGCCCCCGCCGGCTGCGCCGGGGCCCGCACCCGCTCGACCCCGAGGCGCCGCGGACGAGGTCGCGCGACGAGTCGGCGGCCGTCCGAGGCGCGACCGACGAGGTCGTGCGCCGACGTGGAGACGGTTCCGGACGAGGTCACCGAGACGAGGCGGCGACCGAGGAGCCGGCGCCCGGTCGAGGACACCGCTCTCGAGCTCGACGACGACCTGAACCGTCAGCCTGACGTGCAGGCGTCCCGACCCTGCCCCGAGCCGCAGCCCGCTCCGGCCGGGCCAGCTCGGCCGAGCCGCCCCGAGGCGCCTGGCCGCGGTCGAGGACGTCGCCGACGACCTGCACGAGGACGTGGGCCCGCAGCCGAGACCGACGACCAGGACGCCGCGCCCGTGGCGAACCGCCGCGCCCGGCGAAGAAGTCCGGCCGGCGCAGCGTCCCGAGCTGGGACGACGTCATGTTCGGGGCCAAGCCCGCGACTGACTCGAGCGGCCGACGGCTCGACCGCTCGGCCGACTCTGTCGGAGCCACTGGCTGCGGCACCGGGCAGAGGTCGAGGTCGAACGGCAGCACGTCCGGGGAGTCCGAGGCGGCCCGCGCCGCGGCGGAGTTCATCCGGCGCATGAAGTGGCGCCGGCACAGCACCTCGTACTCCACGAGGCTCTCGCTGCCCGGCTTGGTGTCACCGACGACGACCTGCTCGCCCTCGACGACCATGACGCCGTCGACGACGCGGGCGTTGTGCGTGGCGCGCTTCCCGCACCAGCACAGGGCCTCGACCTGCAGCACCTGCACCTTGTCGGCGAGCTCGATCATCCGCCGCGACCCCGGGAACAGCTGGGTGCGGAAGTCGGCGGTGATCCCGAAGGCGAAGACGTCGATGCCCATCTCGTCGACGAGCCGGGCGAGCTGCTCGACCTGGACCGGCGTGTAGAACTGCACCTCGTCGCAGATGAGGTAGTCGACCCGCAGCCCGCTGGTGGCGTGCTCGACGACGGCGTCCCAGAAGTCGAGCGTCGTCACCGACCTCGTGGGCAGCCGTCGACAGCCCGAGCCGTGAGGAGAGCACGTCCGTGCCCGCGCGGTCCATCTTCGTGTAGATCAGGCCCGACCGGCCGCGCGCCTGGTGGTTGTGGTCCATCTGGAGGGCAAGGGTCGACTTGCCGCAGTCCATGGTCCCGGAGAAGAAGACGAGCTCAGCCACGAGGGACCACCCTAGGCGCTCTCCCGTGCCGGGACGTGGAACAGGGGTATGGCGGACTCGTCCGCTGTCAGCGAACCGTGCAGGCCCACCAGCGCGAGCAGCTGCGGACGCGCCCGGCGCGAGTCCACGATGGCGAAGTTGTCGCGCATGGCGACCACGACGTCGCCGATGCGCGGCAGGTTGACCGCGCTCACCGGGCCGAACCACCCCTCGCGGATGGCCTCGTCGCGCGACCGGATCCACGCGCGTTCACGCACGCGCTCGGTCCACACCTGCTGGACGTCGGCCGCGGCGCCCTCCTCGCAGTACAGCTGGAGCGCTCGGGCCTCACCCCCGACGTGGCGCACACCGGCAGCCAGCTCGGGGTCGTGGGCCAGGTCGATGCGCAGGGCGTGCGGGGCGTCGACCATGCCGTGGTCGGCGGTGACGTAGACCGCCGTGTCCGACGGGCACCGACCGGCACAGGCGGGCGAGCTCGGCGTCGATCGCCTCCAGCTCGTCGCCCCACTCCCAGGACTGGCAGCCGTGGACGTGGCCGACCTTGTCGAGCTCGCCCCAGTAGAGGTAGACCAGCGAGCGCTTGGAGGCGCGGACCGCCGCGATGGACGCGTCCACCCTGGCCTCCAGGGTGTCGGCCGCCTTGAACCGGCCACCTCGCATCGCCGCCCGGGTGAGGCCGGACCCGTCGAAGAAGCCGGGCCCGACGCGGGTGACGGACACGCCGGCGCGTTCGGCGTGCTCGAAGACGGTGTCCTGCGGCTGCCAGGCGATCGGGTCCGGGCCGTCCTCCCACGACAGCTCGTTGACCAGGCGGTCCTCGCCCGGCACGAGCACCTCGTAGCCGAGCAGTCCGTGGCTGCCCGGGGGCAGACCCGTGCCGAACGTCGCCCATCGACGTGGCCGTCGTCGAGGGGAACCCTGCGGTGATCCGGTATGCCGCCGGCAGCAGCGAGCGCAGGAAGGGCGCGTGCCCGCCGCGTCGCCGGATCAGCTCGTAGCCGAGGCCGTCGACGAGGACGACCACCGCCCGGCGGGCCGGGCCGAGGGCCAGACCCGCGTTGCCCTCGTGGTCGAGGCCGTCTGCGCCGGTGGGCGCGAAGGCGGCGTGCTCGGCCGAGCTCCCCGCGAGGGCCGGGGCGAACCGGTCCACTCCGAGGGTGGCGGCCACGGCGGGGAGGACCCCGGCGAGCCCACCAGCGTCGTATCGGGGGTGTAGCAGCCCTTCGTGCGGCACGGTCTAGGCCGTCGCCGTCGTAGAGGGGCTCGAGAAGGACGCGGGAGGAAGCACGGCGGTCACGGGCCGATGCTCGTCGACAACGCCTGCGCGAAGTCCAGTGCCTGCTGGAGGGCGACCTCGCCCTCTGCGTCGGCGCTGATGCGCAGCGAGATGTCGTCGGAGGCGACGCTGCCCTCGTAGCCGTGGTCGGCGTCGCAGTCGGGATCGGCGCACGAGGCCGGCATGAGGTCGATGCGGCTGACGGCGCCCCAGCCGAGGGTGAGGGTGATCTCGCGGCCGAGCGACCCGGGCTGGTAGTCCTGCGGGCGGGCCACGACGTGCGTGACCATCACCCCGCGGACCGCGCTCAACGGGACGCTCTCGGTGGTCGCGGTGGCGACGTCCTCCTGGCCGGGTCCGCCATCGGTGTGGTCGTCGGCGTGGGCGATGACCAGACGGCTCGTGGTCAGGGCGAGCACGGTGATGTGGCGACGGACCACGTCGTGGTCGAACGTCGTCTCCTGGTGGACCAGGTGCGAGGCGACCTCGTCCCCTCCCAGGGCTGCCAGGACGACGTCGGCCACGAGCGCCGGGTAGTAGCCGGCCTGCTGGATCGCTCGGGTGAGGTCGTCAGGGAGCGTCAGCGGCCCCGATGCCGGGTGGGAGGAGGTGGAGGCCATGGTGTCCATCTTGCCCTAGTAGGCCGCGGCCCGCCTGAGGCTCGGGGACTTGGCACGGTCAGGTCAGCGAGCGCCGGCCCGGGTCCTTGCGCCGCGGCGTGGGGGCCACGACGACCTCGGCGCCGAGGACGTCCACCCCTGCGGTGTGGGCGTTGACGGGGTTCAGCACGAGGCTGGAGACCTCGGGGAGGTTGTCCGCGAGGACCGAGATGCGGGCGATGAGGTCGGCGAGAGCGGCACGGTGGACCGGGGTCGACCCTCGGTGGCCGTGCAGCATCGGCGACGCCTTGACGGAGGAGATGAGGTCGGAGACGTCGACGTCGGTGAGCGGCGGGATCCGGTGCCCGATGTCACCCAGCAGGTCGGTGGGCGGCCCCGCGATGCTGAACGACACGACCGGACCGAACAACGGGTCCTCGTCCGAGCGCACCACGCACGAGACGCCGGGGATCGCCATCTGCTGCACGACGAACGAGTTGGCCGACAGCGGCGCCAGGCGTTCGGTGAGCCCGGCGAACGCCTCGCGCACCTGCGCCTCGGAGCGCAGGTCGACCCGGATGCCTGACATCCCGGGCTGGTGGCGCATGAGCGGGGCGACGGACTTGATGACGACCGGGTAGCCGACCGACTCGGCGGCGGCCACCGCGTCCTCGACGGTCCTGGCCGGCACGCTCCCCCAGAGCTGGACGCCATACGCGCTGAGCAGCTCGGTGACCTCCGCGTGGGTGAGCCGGCGACCATCCGGCGCCTCCGCGAGGACCCGTTCGACGACCGCCTCGGCCGCGTCGCGGTCGATCCCCACCGGGTGCACCGGCACGCCGCGGTCCCTGGCGCGCCACTCCGAGTAACGAGTCGCCGCGGCCAGCGCGCGCACCGCGTCCTCGGGCATCGCGTAGGCGGGCACGACCTCGACCCGCCCCTCACCACGCTGGTCGGACAACCGGTCGAGGACACCACGCATACCGAGGAACGTTGCGAGGCAGGGCTTGTCGGAGGCGACGGCGGCGTCTCGCACGGCCGTGGCGACCTCCACGTCCTCGGTGACCAGCGGCGGGATGAAGCACGTGAGGACGCTGTCGACGTCCGGGTCGCCGAAGGCGTCCGCGAGCGCCGCGGCGAAGTGCTCGCCCTTGGCGTCGCTGGGCAGGGACACCGGACCGTGGGCGACCTCGAGCCCCCAGCTGACGCACGCCTCGGCCGTCAGCGCGCCCAGGGCGTCGGAGTTGCCCACGATCGCCACCCGGTTGCCCTGCGGGAGCGGCTGGTGCACCACGAGCTGCGCCACGTCGAACATCTGGTGGACGTTCTCCACGCGGATGACACCGGCCTGGCGCAGCATCGCGTCGAACGCCTCGGGACGCACCCGGGTGGGCCGGGCCCGGTGACCCGGCGGGACGCCGTACGAGGACACCACGGACTTGACGACGATGACCGGCTTCGTGGTCGCGAGCCGCCGCGCGATGCGGGAGAACTTGCGCGGGTTGCCCATCGACTCGAGGTAGAGGCCGACGGCATCGGTGTCCTCGTCGTCGATCCAGTACTGCATGAAGTCGTTGCCGGAGACGTCGACGCGGTTGCCGGCGGACGCGAACACCGAGATGCCGAGCCCGCGTCGGGCGGCCGACGCGAGCACCGCGATGCCGAGCGCCCCACTCTGGGCGAACAGGCCCAGTCGCCCGTGGGGCGGCAGCTCAGGGGCGAGGGAGGCGTTGAGGCGCACGCTCGGGTGGTTGTTGATGACCCCGAAGGAGTTGGGGCCGAGCACGCGCATCCCGGCGGTGCGGGCGGTGGCCAGCAGCTGGCGCTGCAGCTCCTCCCCCTCGGGCCCGGCCTCGGCGAAGCCGGCGGAGACCACGAGCAGGGTCTTGACCCCGGCCTCGGCGCAGTCGGCGACGACGTCGAGCACCTCCTCCGCGGGCACCGCGACCACGGCGAGGTCGACCTCGTCGGGGATCTCGGAGACACGGGCGTGGGCGTGCAGCCCGAGCACCTCCATGGCCTCGCGGTTGACGGCGTAGACCGCACCGTTGAACCCGCCGGCCTGGATGTTGGACAGGATGTGGTGGCCGATCGAGTCGCTGCGACGGCTCGCTCCGACGACGGCGATCGTGTCCGGGAACAGCACCGAGCGCATGCTCACCGACTCGGCGCGGTGCTCGCGGGACAGGCGGACCGCCTCGGAGCGTTCGGTCGGCTGGATCTGGAACCGCACCGAGACCACGCCGTCCTCGAATCGGCGGCTCACCTCGTACCCGGCCTCGCTGAACACCGAGATCATCTTGCGGTTCTGCGGCAGCACCTCGGCGGTGAACTCCTCGACGCCGGCCTCCCACGCGATGACCGCGAGGTGCTCGAGCAGGACCGAACCGATGCCGCGGCCCTGGTAGGAGTCGGAGATGTTGAAGGCGACCTCGGCGCTGGTCGCGGTGATCTTGTCGTAGCGACCGATCCCGATGATGTCGCCCCGCACGGTCGCGACGAGGGCCACCCGGTCGTGGTAGTCGACGTTGGTGAACCGGGTCACGTCCCGGTCGCTGAGCTTGCGCAGCGGCGCGAAGAACCGCATGTAGATCGACTCGGCGGACTGCCCGGCGTGGAAGCGGTGCACCGCCTCGACGTCGCTGGGGGTGATCGGTCGCAGGTGCGCCACCGAACCGTCGCGGAGCACGACGTCGGCCTCCCACTGCGCGGGGTACCCGACGGGCAGGCCCGTGGTCCCGGTCATGCGGCCTCGCTGTCGGCCCGGCTCATGGTGAAAGCATGTCACGAGCGTCGGTCCGTCTGGTGCGGGGATCAGCGGCGCAACGGGACCGTCTCGAAGGTCGAGCCGGCGTCGTGGCTGAGCCAGTAGGAGCCCCCGCCGCTGAAGGCGTAGACCAGTCCCCCACCGGCGGCACCGGCCCAGGCCGTGTCGCGCGAGCCCCCGGGGGCGGCCTGCGTCCACGTAGCCCCACCGGTGCTGCTCGCGAGCATCGTGGTGGGTGATGTCGGCTCCCCCGTGCTCGAGGGGAGGCCCTGGACCACGGCGACGAGGTGGTCGGCGTCGGTGGCGGTGAGCCAGACCCCCGCCGGTGTGGGGTTGCCGAGGCCGGAGGCCGTGCGCGGTCGCCAGGTGGCTCCGCGGTCCGTCGACGTGACCACCGTGTAGCGGTTGTCCGGGGCGTCGGCGGAGGGGCAGAGCCCCACGAGGGTGCCTCGCGTGTTGGCCGTCGCCGCGAGGGTCAGCCCCTGCACCGGGTCACACCCCTTCGGCACCGGCAGGGCGGTGGGAGTGCCCGAGACCCGGATGGCGCGTGCGGGCTGCTGAACACCGGTGGTGGTCGCGTTGAGGTAGGCGTCCGGGCCGTCCATGGCGATCCAGGCGTTCTCGACGACCTTCGGGATGCCGCTGACGGAGACGGGCGACGTGCTGCTGCTCGTCACCGCACCGGTCCGCACCTGCAGGTCCGAGCACCCGAGCGTCGCGGCCGTCCCCCGGTGCGCGCACCGGGCCGCCGTGGCCATCCAGACCGTGGACCCATCGGTTTCCAGCGACAGGACGGTGCGGCCACCCACGTCGACCGGCGTCCAGCTGCGTCCGCCGTCGGTGGTCCGCCGGACCTCGCTGCCGAACACGTAGCCGACCTGGGGGTTGGCGAACCGGATGCCCACGAGCTGGTGGGGGTCGGCAGGAGTCACCAGCGGACCTCGGGTGGTGAGGTCCGTGAAGGAGGCGCGGGTCGACCAGGTGCGCCCGTCGTCGTCCGAGGCGGCGACGGCGGTGCAGTCGCCCGTGGCGCAGAACCCGGACCCGAGGGCGAAGAGGTGACCACCCCCGGCGTTGGTCATCGACGCGAGGCCGAACCCGCTCGGGACGGGCAGGACCTTCGGCGACGCCGTCGTGCTGCCCTGCGGGGGGATCTTCGACGGGGCGGACCCGCTCGGGCGGGACGTCACGGTCGAGGTGACGGTCACGGTGGGCTGCGCAGTGGTCCGCGACGCGGACGCTGCCGGTGACGTCGTGGTGGTGTCGGAGGCCTCCTGGAGCCCCGGGCCGTGGCCGGTGCCCATCACCACGGAGGCCGCGACGACCGCGGCGGCTGCTGCCGCGCCCAGCCACACGACCGCACCTCGGCGGTGCGGGCGGCGCGACTCGGCGAGCATCGCCTCCCAGCGGTCCTCGCCTGCGGGCAGCTCGTGGACCTCGCCGCGCTCACGCGCGAAGAACTCCTCGAGGGGGTCGCGGCTCATCTCGTCTCTCCCAGGATGTTTGCCATGCGGTGGCGTGCGTCGAACAGGTCCCGCTTCACGGTGCCCTCGGACTTCTCGAGCTGTCGGGCCACCGTGGCCACGGGCAGGTCGGCGAAGTAGTGCAGCAGCACGACCACCCGCAAGCGGTCCGGCAGCTGCTGGACGGCGTCGCGGACGGTGAGCGCCGTCGCGAGGTCGGGGGCCGCGGTGAAGTCGTCGCGACCGGCCTGGTGCCGTTCGTAGGCCACCGCCTCGCGCCCGCGCTTGCGCCAGTGGTCGCGCACGAGGTTGGCGGCGACGGTGTAGAGCCAGGCGCGCGGGTCCTCGACCTTGCCGAACTCGCGGAACAGCTTGAGGAAGGCCTCGGTGGCCAGGTCGTGCCCGAGGTCGGTGTCGCTGACCAACCGTGCGGTCCACCCGGCCAGGCGGCCGTAGTGGACGTCGTAGACCTCGCGGACCGCAGCCTCGACGTCGACCTGGTCCCGCGTCGCCACGCCCACCCCTCCCCTGAGTGCCACGGCGGTCATCGTCGTCATGCCCTGTGGACGCCGCACCCCCGCTCGTGGTTGGGCCCATCCTGTCAGCGTGTCCGTCGCCCGGCGCGACAGGATGGGGTCATGGAGCTCTCCCAGGTGGTCCGGCGTCGCCGGATGGTGCGCCGTTTCGACCCCGACCGCCCCGTCCCGAGGGAGGTCCTCGAGCGCATCCTGTATGCCGCGCAGCGGGCTCCCAGCGCCGGGTTCAGCCAGGGGTGGGACTTCGTCGTGCTGGTCGGCCCGACGCACACGGCTCCCTTCTGGGCCGCCACCGGTGACGGTGAGCGCGTGCCGGACGCCTGGCTGCGCGGGGTCTCCGCGGCCCCGGTCCTCGTCCTGTGCCTGTCCGACCCCGACGCCTACCTCGACCGCTATGCCGAGCCCGACAAGGGCTGGACCGACCGCGACCCAGCCCGGTGGCCCGTCCCCTACTGGGACGTCGACACGGGCATGGCCGCGATGCTCATGCTGCTCACGGCGGTCGACGAGGGCCTTGGCGCGCTCTTCTTCGGGGTGCCGCCCGAGCGGCACGAGGCCGTCCGGGCGGCACACGGCATACCGATCGGCCGGCGACTGGTGGGAGTCGTGGCCCTCGGGCACGAGCGGGAGCGGACCACCTCGCCGAGCCTGCGGCGCGGCCGTCGGGACGAGGCCGACGTGGTGCACTGGGGTGCCTTCGGAGCGGGTCCCGGCGAGTCGGGGACCGGGCCCGTCTAGCCGTGGTCCAAGATTGGGACGATCCCCGCGCCCCGGCGGGACGACCGCTAGGAGTGGCACCCAGGTATGGCCCGCAAGACCGCGTCAGCACCAGAGGACGAGTCGTTCGTCGAGCGGATCGTCGACATCGACGTCCGCGAGGAGATGCAGGGAGCGTTCCTCGAGTACGCCGTCTCCGTCATCCACTCGCGCGCCCTGCCCGACGCCCGTGACGGCCTCAAGCCGGTGCAGCGACGAATCCTCTACTCCATGAACGAGATGGGCCTGCGTCCCGAGCGCGGACACGTGAAGTCCTCGCGCGTCGTGGGCGACGTGATGGGCAAGTACCACCCGCACGGTGACACGGCGATCTACGACGCCCTGGTCCGGATGGCGCAGCCCTTCACGATGCGGCTGCCGCTGGTCGACGGGCACGGCAACTTCGGCTCGCTCGACGACGGCCCGGCCGCCTCGCGGTACACCGAGGCCCGACCGGCTCCCGCCGCCATGCTCATGACGACCGGGCTGGACGAGGAGACCGTCGAGTTCGTCCCCAACTACGACGACCAGCTGCTCCAGCCCGAGGTCCTGCCCGCGGCGTTCCCCAACCTGCTGGTCAACGGGGCCAGCGGCATCGCCGTCGGCATGGCGACCAACATGGCACCGCACAACCTCGTCGAGGTCATCGGCGCTGCCCGGCACCTCATCGCCAACCCCACGTGCTCGCTCGACGACCTGATGAAGTTCGTCCCGGGGCCGGACCTGCCCGCCGGCGGCCGCATCGTCGGGCTCGACGGCATCCGCGACGCCTACCTCACCGGCCGCGGCAGCTTCAAGACCCGCGCCACCACCCGGATCGAGAAGACCTCGCCGCGACGGATGGGCATCGTCGTCACCGAGCTGCCCTACCTCGTCGGACCCGAGAAGGTCATCGAGAAGATCAAGGACGCGGTCCAGTCCAAGAAGCTGCAGGGCATCGCGGACGTCAAGGACCTGACCGACCGCAAGCACGGCCTGCAGCTGGTCATCGAGGTGAAGAACGGCTTCAACCCCGACGCCGTCCTCGAGCAGCTCTACAAGCTGACGCCGATGGAGGACTCGTTCTCCATCAACAACGTCGCCCTCGTCGCCGGCCAGCCGCGCACCCTCGGGCTCAAGGACCTGCTCAAGGTCTACGTCGAGTTCCGCACCGACGTGGTGCGCCGCCGCACCGAGTACCGCCTCGGCAAGCGCAAGGACCGCCTGCACCTCGTCGAGGGACTGCTCGTCGCGATCCTCGACATCGACGAGGTCATCCAGCTCATCCGGACCTCCGACGACGGCACCACGGCCAAGGCGCGTCTCATGGACGTCTTCGACCTGTCCGACCCCCAGGCGACCTACATCCTCGACCTGCAGCTGCGCCGCCTCACCAAGTTCTCGCGCATCGAGCTCGAGAACGAGAAGTCCGACCTCGAGCGCCAGATCGAGGAGCTCGAGGCGATCCTCGGAGACGAGAAGCTGCTGCTCAAGACGGTGTCGACCGAGCTGGCCGACGTCGCCAAGAGCCACGGCACGCCGCGGCGCACCGTCCTGCTCGAGTCGGCCGGCGTCCCCGCCACGACCGCGTCGCCGCTGGAGGTCGCCGACGACCCGTGCTGGGTGCTGCTGTCCTCGACCGGGCTGATGGCCCGCACCAACGGCGCCGACCCCATCGCGGTCGACCCCTCACGCAGCAAGCACGACGCCCTCGTCGGTGCGGTCCGCACCACCGCGCGCGGCGAGGTTGGCCTGGTCACCTCGCGGGGCCGGCTCATCCGGCTGTCCGCGCTCGAGCTGCCCACGCTCCCCCCGACCAACGGCGCCCCGAGCCTGTCCGGGGGCGCACCGCTCGCGGCGTACGTCGACCTGCCCTCCGGCGAGGAGCCGCTGACGATCGTCAGCCTGCTCGCCGACTCCCCCGGCATCGCCCTCGGCACGGCCCACGGCGTCGTCAAGCGCGTCACGACGGACTACCCGAGCCGCAGCGACTTCGAGCTCATCTCCCTCAAGGACGGCGACCAGGTCATCGGCGCGGTCGGCCTGACCACCGGCGACGAGGACCTGGTCTTCATCACCACCGACGCCCAGCTGCTGCGCTTCGGCGCGACAGTGGTCCGCCCCCAGGGCCGGGCGGCCGGAGGTATGGCGGGCATCAAGCTCGCTGCCGGTGCGAGCGTCGCGTTCTTCGGCGCCGTGCCGCAGGGAGCCGACGCCGTCGTCGTCACCTCGTCCGGCTCCTCCGGCGCCCTGCCGGGCACCGAGCCGGGATCGATCAAGGCGACCCCGTACTCGGAGTACCCGCCCAAGGGCCGCGCGACCGGCGGGGTGCGGTGCCACCGCTTCCTGCGTGGCGAGGACACCCTCGTACTCGCCTGGGCAGGACCGCTGCCCGCCAAGGCCTCCGGTGCCAACGGTGTCGCTCTCGACCTTCCCGAGCCCACCGGCCGTCGCGACGGCTCCGGCGTCCCGGCGCCAGCCGCCATCGCGCGGATCGCCGGGCCGCCGCAGTGACCCGTTCCGTTGCCACCTCGGGGCACGGCGTCCCGGCGTCGGACGCCTGCTCGGTCGGCTTCGACCGCGCCGACGTGTCGGCGTTCGGAACCGCGGCGCGGGCGACCTTCTTCGTCGCCCTCGAGCAGCCCGGACCGTGGGGGCGCGACGCCGCCACCCAGTCGCACCTGCCCGTGGAGCTGGGCACGGCGCTCGCCGAGTCGTGCAGCAGCCGCGGGGGGCGGCTCAGCCTGATCCGGCGCCCGGGGCGCCACCCCGACGACGGCGACGACCCGGCACAGGCCGGCCACACGGCATACCTCGCCTGGGCGGGTGAGCAGCCGTGGCTGCTGCGGGCCCGCGTCACCGACCCCGCCGTACTGCTGGAGGTCGACCTCGACGCACTGGCGCGAGGGGACCGGGATGCCGTCGCGTCGACCCTGCCGGGTGCGGCACCGAGCGCGCCGGTCCTGCTCGTGTGCACCAACGGCAGGCGCGACGTCTGCTGTGCCGTGCGCGGCCGCCCCGTGGCCCTCGATGCCGCAGCGATCGCGCCGGGCCGGGTGTGGGAGGCGTCGCACACGGGCGGGCACCGGTTCGCCCCCACGGGTGTGCTGCTCCCGCACGGCGCGACGCTGGCCCGGCTCGACGTGGACCTCGCGACGGCCGCGCTCACCGCGGCGGACGTCGCCACCCTCCCGCCCGCCCTCCTCGGGCCGATCCACGACCGCGGACGCAGCGCCCTGTCCGCGGGCGCGCAGGCTGCTGAGTCCCACGTCCGGCACCTGGTCGGCGAGACCTCCCTGACCGCACTCAGCACCGTCGAGGTCGCGGACGACGTCCCCGAGGACGGTCGTCAGGGCAGTGGGTCGGGCCGGTTCATGGTGTCCCACAGCGACGGCCGCAGCTGGTCCGTCAGGTGCGAAAAGCGGCTCACGACAGGCGAATTGCCCGAATCATGCGGCAAGTCCGAAGTCCCCGTGGCGGCATGGGCCGTCTCCCTGCTGAGCTGAGTGGCCGGGGTCACCACAACGGTCGACCTGCAGTTACGCAATCGTTACCGCGTTCTGCTACCCAACCGATTGCCACGAACGAGCGTAAACGTTTACATGGGGCCGTTACCTCAGCGCTGAGGCATGTCCGCCTCAGCACGACGCGAGAAATGGAGGCGGGCGAATGGCCCTCCGAATGAACAAGCGGCACACCTTCACGGTGCTTGCCGGTGCAGTGTCCGTGGCCCTGGTCGCCGCGGCCTGCGGTGGCGGCAGCAGCAGCAACTCTGCGGCGTCCTCCGGGGCTGACGCCCGTGGCCCCATCACCTACGTGCAGGGCAAGGACAACAGCAACCTGCTCGCACCCCAGGCGGCTCGCTGGAACGCCGCCCACCCCAACGAGAAGGTCACGGTCAAGGAGCAGTCCGACCAGGCCGACCAGCAGCACGACGACCTGGTGCAGAACTTCCAGGCCAAGAGCACCGCCTACGACGTCGTCTCCGTCGACGTCGTCTGGACCGCGGAGTTCGCCGCCAAGGGCTGGCTGACGCCGCTCAAGGACAAGTTCGCCCTCCCGACCACGGGCTTCCTGGCGCCGACCGTCAAGGCCGCCACCTACAACAACACGTTGTTCGCGGCCCCCACGTCCTCTGACGGCGCGATGCTCTACTACCGCTCCGACCTGGTGAAGACGCCGCCGAAGACGTTCGACGAGATGTGGTCGATGTGCTCGATCGCCAAGAAGAACAACATGGACTGCTACGCGGGCCAGTTCGCCAAGTACGAGGGCGGCACCTGCAACGCGACCGAGTGGATGAACGCCTACGGCGCCAAGGTCGTCGACGCGGCCGGCAAGCCGACGGTCGACTCCCCCGAGGCCGCTGCCGGGCTCAAGGCGCTGGCGGACCACTACAAGAGCGGTGACATCCCCAAGCAGGCCATCACCTACCAGGAGGAGCAGAGCCGGGCATCGTTCCAGTCCGGCAAGCTGCTGTTCCTGCGCAACTGGCCCTACGTCTACAACCTGGCCAGCACCGACGCCTCCTCGAAGGTCAAGGGCAAGTTCGCCGTCGCCCCGCTTCCCGGCGTGAACGGCCCGGGCACCTCGACCCTCGGTGGTCACATGGCCGCGATCAGCGCGTTCTCCAAGCACAAGGCCACGGCCCTGGACTTCCTGAAGTTCCTCACCAGCCCGGCGGAGCAGAAGACCAACATGGAGAAGGGTTCCCTGGCCCCGGTCATCGAGTCGATCTACACCGACCCGGCGCTCGTCAGCAAGTACCCGTACCTGCCGGTGCTCAAGGAGTCCATCTCCAACGCGGTGTCGCGTCCGGTCACCCCGTTCTACCCGGCAGTGAGCACGGCCATCCAGGACAACTTCTACGCCGCCATCCAGGGGCAGAAGACGCCCGAGGCCGCCGTGAAGGACATGCAGGCCGCCATGCAGGCCGCGTCCGGCTGATGCCCCGCATGACCCGGCTGTGGGGGTGGCTCCTACGGGAGTCGCCCCCACAGCCGGACCCCTCAGAACGGTCCGGCACCTGATCGTCGCCGAGCGCGACCACACCACAGTCTTTCCACCATCGCTTCCGGGCAAGGAGCAGACATGAGCGCAGTCGCATCGTCGACGCGGGGTTCGACGCAGAGCAAGCCACCCAAGAAGGGCAAGAGGAAGGGCCTCAACGACGCCCAGAGACGCCAAGGGCTGCTGCTCGTCGCCCCGACCCTGCTCTTCCTGGCCGCCGTCATCCTGTACCCCCTCATCAGGGCTGTGCTCGACTCCTTCAAGAAGGACCCCGGGCTCGACCCGGCGACCGGCCTGTTCGTCGAGGGCGGCAGCGCCGGCATCTCCAACTACACCCACTGGCTGTTCCAGCAGTGTGGCAACATCGCTGCCCGCCGGGCACCCTCGGCGCCGAGTTCTACAGCGCCTTCTGGGTGACCCTGTTCTTCACGGTCGCCAGCGTGCTCGTCGAGGTCACCCTCGGCATGTGGTTCGCCATGATCATGAACCGCACCTTCCGGGGCCGCGGCCTGGTCCGCGCCGCCATCCTCGTGCCGTGGGCCATCCCCACCGCCGTCACCGCAAAGCTGTGGTTCTTCATCTTCGCCTTCGACGGCATCGCGAACCACCTCCTCAGCTTCGTCGGCATCTCCGCCACAGCTGTGGACGAGCGACCCGAACGCGGCGAAGTTCGCCATCGTCATCGCCGACATCTGGAAGACCACGCCCTTCATGGCGCTGCTGATCCTCGCGGGGTTGCAGCTGATCCCCGGCGACGTCTACGAGGCTGCCGAGATCGATGGCGCGTCCAAGTGGCAGACCTTCGTGCGCATCACCCTCCCGCTGGTCAAGGTGCCCCTGATGGTCGCCGTGCTCTTCCGCACCCTCGACGTCCTGCGCATCTACGACCTGCCGGCGATCCTCACCAACGGTGGAGGCGGCACCACCTCCTTGTCGATGCTCGTCATCAAGCAGATCCGCCAGGGCGGGTTCAACAGCGCCTCGGCACTGTCGACCATCATCTTCCTGCTGATCGCCTTCGTCGCGTTCCTCTTCATCAAGTTCGGCGGGGCCGACGTGATCCAGCGACCGCCGGCGACGAAGAAGAAGAAGGGCGAGAGCGACGACGCCCCCAAGAACGACATGCATGCCCAGACGGGCAACCCCGTCGCCGCCAACGTCACCACGATGGGAGCTTGAGATGTCGACCGCAACGACGACCTCGGCCACGGCACAGCCGGCCAGCGGACGGACCGAGGCCCAGGAGATCCACTTCAAGAGCAACCGCGCCGCCAAGATCCGCATGTACCTCGGCCTCGCCGCCCTGGTGATCTGGGGGCTGGCGCCGTTCTACTGGATGGTCGTGACGGCCTTCCGCGACGTCGGCTACACCTTCGACACCACTCCGTGGCCCACCCACGTCACGCTCGACAACTTCCGCACGGCGTTCTCCACCGACCGGGGCAACCACTTCGGTGCGGCCCTGGTCCACAGCACCATCATCGGGGTGGCCACCACGACGGTCGCCATGGTCGTCGGCGTCTTCGCGTCATACGCGCTGGCCCGGCTGCACTTCCCGGGGAAGTACGTCGTCCTCGGGATCATCCTCGGCTCCTCGATGTTCCCCGGCGTGGCACTGGTGACGCCGTTGTTCCAGCTCTTCACCACGCTGGGCTGGCGCGACGGAGCGAACTACCAGGCGCTGATCATCCCGAACATCTCGTTCGCGCTACCGCTGACGATCTACACCCTCACCGCGTTCTTGGCGGAGATGCCGTGGGAGCTCGAGGAGTCGGCGCGCATCGACGGCTGCACCCCCGGCCAGGCCTTCCGCAAGATCATGCTCCCGCTGGCCGCACCCGGTCTGTTCACCACGGCGATCCTCGCCTTCATCGCGAGCTGGAACGAGTTCCTCCTCGCGCAGCAGTTCTCCACCGCGCAGACCCAGACGGTGACCGTGGCGATCGCCCAGTTCACCGGTGCCCAACCGCACCAGGAGCCCTACACCGCCGTCATGGCGGCCGGGACGATCGTCACCGTGCCCTTGATCATCATGGTGCTCATCTTCCAGCGGGCGATCGTGTCGGGTCTGACGGCAGGAGGTGTGAAGGGATAGGCCCCGGCCCTTCCCTCTCACGACCGCAATGGGACTCTTCAACCCCGGCAGCGGCACCGGTGGCCCACGGGCGAAGGCCCAGCGACTGGACACGCTGCTCGGCATCATCGGTGTCTTCACCTTCATGGCTGTCGTGCAGACGGTCGTCCTGGAGGTCCGCGGGGAGCCGGCGGGAACATCCGCACTGCTCCTCGCGGTCCTCCTCGGCGTTCTCTACATGGTGTGGCGGGCCCGCAAGAACACTGGAGTCTGACCTACCAGGACAGGTGTCATGACGACCATCGGCGACGTTGCCAAGGCCGCGGGGGTATCCGTGGCGACGGTCTCGCGTGCCCTGCGTGGCGTGGACCGCGTCAGCCCCCGCACGCGCGAACGTGTGCTCGCCGCCGCGACCGAGCTCCACTACGTGGCCTCGCCGGCAGCCACCTCGTTGGTGTCGGGGCGGACTCGGGGCATCGGTGTCATCACGCCGTTCTTCAACCGGTGGTTCTTCGCCACGGTCGTCACAGGGATCGAGAAGGCGCTGCGCGACGAGGGTTACCACGTGCTGCTCTGCGACCTCGAGAGCCACACCTTCGACACCCGCCTCCCGATCACCCAGAACATGCTCTGGAAGCGCGTCGACGGCGTCATCATCCTCAACGTGCCCCCGGAGCCGCAGGAGCGTGACCTCCTCGACCGGATGGGGCTGCCCGTCATCACCGTGGGCAACCGGCAACCCGGCTGGCCGTCGGTGCGCATCGACGACCGCGCCGCCATGGCGATGGCGGTCGAGTACGTCGTCGGGCTGGGCCACCGCTCCATCGCGTATGCCGGGACGGTCCCGGTGTCGATCTCCCACCTCCAGACGCCATTCGACCGGCGGAACGCGTTCGACGAGGTGCTGGCGCGGCACGGTCTCACCAACCGGCCCGAGTGGGCGCTGCGGTGCGACTGGACCGCAGATGGTGCGGCCGAGCACGCGGACCGGCTGTTCGCCGGCTCCGAGCGACCCACCTGCGTGGTCGCGGCGTCTGACGAGATGGCCTTCGGCGTGATGAGTGCAGCCCGGCGCCACGGCCTCGACGTGCCGGGGGACGTGTCCGTCATCGGGATCGACGACCACGTGCACTCACGCATCCACGACCTGACCACGGTGCGCCAGGACGTCGAGGCGCAGGGGCGCCACGCCGGCTCCCTCATGCTGTCGGCACTGCACGGTCACCAGGTGAGCAGGACCCACGACGAGGTCCTCGGGGTGGAGCTCGTCGTGCGCGGGTCCACAGCCCCGCCCAAGGAGGTCCCGGCGGCACAGCCACCGAGCCGTGCTGCTCGCAGGCGTAAGGCTCCGGCGACCACAGCCGCCGGAGCCGTCACGGCACCCGCCTGAGCGACTCCTCCACGGTGGCTCCCCCGACCTTCAGTTGACCGACCCCTCTCGCTCCCCCAGGTCCTCGGGGTCGCGGATGTAGGTCTTCTTGGCCCGCAACGCCCGGTTGGCGAACCACGTGAGCGCCCACAGCGCCACGCCGATGGCCAGCAGGATGCCGGCGATCTTGTACTGCTCCCGGCACGGCCCGTGACCGGCAGCACGAAGAAGAAGCAGAGCACGGCACCGAGCACCGGCAGCACGGTCGGGGCGACGAAGTGCTTGCGCTCGATGGTGTCCTTGCGCAGGACCAGGACGCAGATGTTGACGATGGTGAAGACGCCCAGGAGCAGCAGCGACGTCGTGCCGCCGAGGGTCTCCGTTGCCGAGTCGCTCGCTCCCGAAACGTAGGTGACCGGTCCCCCTCCTGGTCGCGGAGGTCGCCCTTCACGGCCCCTGCAGGGGCCCCACACTGACGCAACTCGGGGACCGCGGCAACGACAAGCCCTCAGGCGTCGATGCGGGCGCGGTCGAGCTCGGCGGCGCCGTCGACGATGAAGTCGCGCGCGGCGCGACCTCGCTGCCCATGAGCAGCTCGAACACCTGCTCGGCCGACTCGGCCTCGCCGATGGTGATCCGGCGCAGCGTGCGGCGGCGCGGGTCCATCGTGGTCTCGCGCAGCTGGGCGGCGTCCATCTCGCCCAGACCCTTGTAGCGCTGGATCGGGTCCTTGTAGCGCTTGCCGCGCTTGCTCGAGCGTCGGCGACGACCTTGCGCATCTCGGCGTCGGAGTAGGTGTAGAGGTACTCGTTCTTCTTCGCCGGGGACGACCTCGATGCGGTGCAGCGGCGGCACCGCGGCGTAGACCCGCCCGTCGTCGACGCAGCGGCCGCATGTAGCGCTGGAACAGCGTGAGCAGCAGGCAGCGGATGTGGGCGCCGTCGACGTCGGCGTCGGCCATCAGGATGACCTTGCCGTAGCGGGCGGCGTCGAGGTCGAAGCGTGCGACCCGAGCCCGCGCCGATGACCTGGATGATCGCGGCGCACTCGGCGTTCTTGAGCATGTCCGAGACGGACGCCTTCTGGACGTTGAGGATCTTGCCGCGGATCGGCAGCAGCGCCTGGAACTCGCTGTTGCGCGCGAGCTTGGCGGTGCCGAGCGCGCGAGTCGCCCTCGACGATGAACAGCTCGGTGCGGTCGACGTCGTCGGAGCGGCAGTCGGCGAGCTTGGCGGGCAGCGACGAGGACTCGAGCGCGTTCTTGCGGCGCTGGACCTCCTTGTGCTGCCGCGCGGCGATCCGCGGGTGCGCGCGGCGGCGACGACCTTCTCGAGGAGCAGCGCGCGCGGTGGCCTTCTCGGCGCGCTTGGTCGAGGTCGAGCACGGCCTTGAGCTCCTGGTCGACGACGTGGGCGACGATGCGCGAGGCCGCCGAGGTGCCGAGCACCTCCTTGGTCTGGCCCTCGAACTGCGGCTCGGCCAGGCGCACGGTGACGACGGCGGTGAGGCCCTCGAGGACGTCGTCCTTGATCGACGTCGTCCTCGCCGATCTTGAGCAGGCGCGCGGCCGCGCAGCGCCTCGTGGAACGTCTTGGTCATCGCCCGCTCGAAGCCGGCGACGTGGGTGCCGCCCTTGGGCGTGGCGATGATGTTGACGAACGAGCGGACCGTGGTGTCGTACCCGGTGCCCCAGCGCAGCGCGATGTCGACGCCGAGCTCGCGCTCGACCTCCTGCGGGCGTCATGTGGCCCTGCTCGTCGAGGACCGGGCACGGTCTCCTTGAAGTGACCGGTGCCCTGCAGCCGCGATGACGTCGCTGACCGCCTGGTCGGGCGCGAGGAACTCGCAGAACTCGCGAGATGCCGCCCTCGTGGAGGAAGGTCTCCCGTCGGCGTCAGCGCCGCGTGCCGGATCGCGCTCGTCGCGGACGTGCAGCGCGAGCCCGGGCACGAGGAACGCGGTCTGCCGGGCCCGCGCGTAGACAGTCCTCGACGGAGCGAACGCGGCGTCCTTCAGGAAGACCTGCCGGTCGGGCCAGAACCGGATCCGCGTGCCGGTGACGCCCTTCTTGACCTTGCCGCCCGGCGAGCCGCGGCCGCTCGACGGCGTGAAGCGCGCGTCGGGCCCGTCGCCGCGTCGAAGACGCCGGGCACGCCGCGCCGGAAGGACATCGGCGTGGATCTTCCGCCGCGGTCGACCTCGACGTCGAGCCGCGCCGACAGCGCGTTGACGACCGAGGCGCCGACGCCGTGCAGACCGCCGGACGCGGTGTAGGAGCCGCCGCCGAACTTGCCGCCGGCGTGCAGCTTGGTCATGACGACCTCGACGCCGGTGAGCCGGTCTTGGGCTCGACGTCGACCGGGATGCCGCGACCGTCGTCGCGCACCTCGATCGAGCCGTCGGCGGCGAGGACGACGTGGATGCGGTGCAGTGGCCGCCGAGCGCCTCGTCGACGGCGTTGTCGATGATCTCCCAGAGGCAGTGCATGAGCCCGCGGCTGTCGGTGGACCCGATGTACATGCCGGGACGCTTGCGGACCGCCTCGAGGCCCTCGAGGACCGACAGGTGGCGGGCGGTGTAGTCCGACGTGGACTTCGTCGTCGCCGCTTTCTTCGCGGTGGTGGCTCAGCCACGGGGTTCCCTTCTCGGTGCTCGGCGGCCAGGTCGCTGACCGGTCCCCGCAGGGTATCTCCCGCTCCGGACGGCAGCGCGCAGGCACGCGGCACGACGGCCGGGCGGCACGCCGCCGGCATCCCGTGGGTCTCTCGTGGGCATGCCCGTGGGCATCTCGTGGGCACGCCAGGGTGCAGACGACCGACCCCGAACCCATCCGCTGGACACCCGACCTACGAATCACCTGATGCGACATGACGTGACCCACATGGTGGCCCAATACGAGCCGGGAAAGAACAGGGCGTGCTTGACTGTTCTAACCGGCACCGGATCCGCACAGTTGTCCCGCCCCTGAGACAACCTCGACCCGGCCAAGGACGTCTCATCGAGACAGACGAATGAAGGAAGGCTGACGTGACCACTGCACTGGCACCCTCTCTGAACGCGGCCGACCGCTGCGACCGCTGCGGCGCCCAGGCCTACGTGCGCGCTCGCCTTCACGCTGGTGGGGAGCTGCTGTTCTGCGCCCACCACGGACGCGAGCACCTGCCTAAGCTGCGCGAGCACGCCGACATCCAGGACGAGAGCGAGCGACTCCACGAGACGCCGGCCTCCGCCGCCGTCGAGGAACGCTAAAGAGGCCGCTCCACCGCTGCCGCCGTGGAGGCCACCCTCTGGGTCCCCGCCGTCCTGATCGTGATCGGGCTGGTGGGGATCGTTCTTCCCGTGCTGCCCGGGCTCCTGCTCGTGCTCGCCGCCGTCCTCGTCTGGGCCGTCGACACGGGCTCGGCCACCGGTTGGTGGGTCTTCGCGCTCTGCGTGCTGCTCTACCTCGCCGGCATGGGTCTGCAGTACGCCCTGCCCGGGCGCCGGATGCGCGCGGCGGGCGTCCGGAGCTCGACGCTGCTGCTCGCGGTGCTGCTCGCCGTCGCCGGGTTCTTCGTCGTGCCCGTGGTGGGCGCCGCGATCGGGTTCGTCGGGGGGATCTACCTCGTCGAGCTCGGCCACTCCCGCGACCGACGCGTCGCGTGGACCTCGACCCGGGCCGCCCTCGGGGCGGTCTTCCTGTCGATCGGGATCGAGCTGCTCGCCGGACTGGCCATCGCGACCACGTGGGTCGTCGCCGTCCTCGCCACGAGCTGAGCGGCTGGTAGCCGCGCGCCCGGGTGGCGGTGCTAGCAGCCGAGAGGGTGTAGGCGAGGGTTTAGTAGCCGCCGTCCTTGCGACGGTCCCAGCGCTCTTCCATCCGGTCCATGAACGACCCGGACGTGCGGCGCGACTTGGCACCCTTGCCCGGGCTGGCCTTGGGGCGCGGGGTCGCCCGCCGCACCGTGCCGTCGGGCTGGACCGCACCCAGCGACGCCTTGCCGCGACGGGGCGGCGTGAGGGCGAACGCGACGGCGGCGACCATCACCGCGAAGCCGATGGCACCGATCCACATGGTGGTGTTGACGCCGACGAGCACCAGGGCGAGGCCGACGACCACACCGACGACACCGATGGCCACCCGGCGTCGAGCCGCGGCGCGGGCACCCGCGCCCTGCATCTGTGACGCGAACTTGGGGTCCTCGGCATACAGAGCCTGCTCCATCTGCTCCAGCAGCTGCTGTTCGTGCTCTGAGAGCGGCACGGTGACCTCCTGGCGTTCGGCGTGCATGTGCTCCAACGCGCCGGGCCCCCGAATCGTTGCGCCTGCGAAGGAGCATCTTTGCCGGTCAGTGGCCGAGCGCTGACACCCTCAGGATATGTCGCCGCGCGGTGTTGCACCATCCGTTCGGGGGCACCCGTCATGGTGATCTGGGTCTAGGACCTACTGCCCTGTCACCGGCCCTGACGAGAGGTATCGTCGGGGCGTCCCGGGGGCCGTTGTCGGCGGTCCTTGTCGCTGATCAGGGCGGCGGGACGCACGCTCCCGGCACCGAACCGGGCACTGGCGCGGTCGACGGCCCGGTCGGCCTCGCGCCAGCCGTGGTCGGGCTCGTCGAGCAGTCCCTGGATGGGGGCGCCCTCGGTGTCGACGAGCCCCTCCATGCGTACACCGACGAGGCGGATCCGGGCACGCTGCAGGCCCAACGCGTCATACAGGGCCCGCGCCGTCTCGTAGATCTCACGGCTCACGTCGGTGGGGTCGCGCAGCGTCTTGCTGCGGGTGATCGTCGTGAAGTCGGCGAACCGGACCCGGATGGTCACCGTGCGCCCGAGCATGCCGGCGGCACGGACCCGGGCCGCGGTGCGGTCGCTGAGCTTGAGCAGGTGGCGGTGGATCTGCACCGGGTCGTCGATGTCGAACTCGAAGGTCTCGTCCGAGCCGATGCTGCGCTCGCGGCGCACCGGCTCGACCCCACGGGGGTCACGGCCCCACGACAGGTCGTGCAGGTGCGGGCCCGCGGACTCCCCCAGCGCACGCCGCAGGGTGTCGAGCGGGGTGTGCGCGATGTCGGCGACGGTGCGCAGCCCGAGGCGCAGCAGCGTCTCCTCGGTCTTGTCGCCGACACCCCACAGGGCCCCGACGGGCAGCTGCTGGACGAAGCTGACGACCTCGTCGCGGGGCACGACGACCAGGCCGTCGGGCTTGGCGAGGCCGGAGGCGAGCTTGGCGACGAACTTCGTCGGCGCGACGCCGACCGAGCAGGTGATGCCCTGCTCGTCGTGGATGGTGTCGCGGATCAGCTGACCGATGCGTGCAGGGTTGCCCAGCCGCCGCACCGAGCCCGCGACGTCCAGGAACGCCTCGTCGAGGGACAACGGCTCGACCTTCGGGGTGATGGTGTCGAAGGTGGCCATCACCCCCGCCGAGATCTGGCTGTAGAGCGCGTGGTCGGGGGCGATCACGGTGGCCTGCGGGCACAACCGGCGGGCCCGTGACATGGGCATCGCCGAGGCGACCCCGAACCGTCGGGCCTCGTAGGTCGCGGACAGCACCACGCCCCTGTTGCCGCCGCCGATGATGACCGGGGTGCCGACGAGCTCGGGGCGGCTGAGCAGCGACGCCGAGGCGTAGAAGGCGTCCATGTCGACGTGGAGGACCGTGCAGCCGGTGTCGTCAGGTGGCCGGTCCGCGCTGCGTGACGGCAGGGTGAACTGGCGGCGGCTCACGTGTGGGCGAGGACGTGGACCGCGGTGCCGAGCTGGCCGAGGAACGCGAACTCGGGGTGCCGGCTGGCGGCGGCCTCGAGCTCGAGCAGCGCGGTGCGGTCCGCGTCGGAGTCGATGAGGGCCGAGGGCACGAGGTCGCTGAACAGCCGGACCCCGTGGACGTCCTCGACGACCAGACCGGTCTGCTCGACCATCGTGCGCAGTGCGCTCGCGTCGAACCGTCGTGGCAACGGGTCGGCCGCTCCCCAGCGGCCGTCATCGCTGACCAGGGCCTGGTGGGCCTGGGTGAACTGACCCGCCAGGACGCGGGCCAGGACGACCGCCAGGCGCTGGGCCGCGACGATGCTCAGGTGTCCACCGGGGGCGACCACACCGGCGAGCGAGACCAACGTGGCCTGGGGGTCGTCGACGACCTCGAGGGTGCCGTGGCAGCAGACGAGGTCCACGAGGCGGTCACCGACGATGTCCGCGAGCGAGTCGGCGTCTCCCTGCACGGCGGTGACCCGGTCGGCCACCCCGCGCTCGGCGCTGCGCCGGGACAGCGACGCCAGCGCGTCGGGGCTGGGGTCGACGACGACGACCTCGTGACCGAGCTCGGCGAGGGGGACGGCCAGGCCGCCGGTGCCGCCGCCGAGGTCGAGGACCCGCAACGACTGGTCGGCGCCGGCCGGGCGGGCCGCCTGCTTGTCGGCGAGCAGACCGGTCACTGCCGTCCACACCGCGGAGGTCCGCAAGGCCGTCCCGACACCACCGCGTCGGGTCCGCCACTGCTCGTCGGCCACCGTGGCCACCTCCTGTGCTGGTGTGCTGGGTCTGGTCATGATGAGTGTGGTCGTGGTGGCGGAAGTCGGGCGGGCGACCCCCGCCGAATCGTCGTGTCCACCCTAGTGGCCGGAGCTGCCCGGGCTGGAGTGCCACAGCTTGCGCGGCGGTGCGAGCTGTCCCCCGTCGGTGTCGTCGGGCACCTGCCCACCCTGACCCAGGACCCGCGACCCGCGCACGTCCTGACCCGCCGGCTTGATGTCGGCGTAGGGCGACTGCTTGAACCCCGAGGCGTGCACCAGCACGCGACGCCCTTGCGGGCCGGTGGC
Organism: uncultured Actinomycetota bacterium; assembly: GCA_963695205.1. Lineage (GTDB taxonomy): Bacteria > Actinomycetota > Actinomycetes > Actinomycetales > Dermatophilaceae > Pedococcus. The sequence continues at coordinate 92,630 of CAVOGI010000007.1, forward strand.
CCGCTGGACCTCCTCGGCCGCTTCGGCGAGCTCGGTGGCGCTGCGCTCGCTGTCCTCCATGGCGGCGTGCACGGCCTCGATGCCGCCGCGGGTCCACGCCTCCCACAACGGGGTGAGCTCCCACGCACCGGTCGCCCGCAACGAGATCCCCCGCGGTCCGGTGCGGCGGACCACACCACGGACGAGCATCATCCACGAGTGGAAGACCGTGGCGGCATACGGTCCCTGGACGTCTTCGAAGAAGGTCGCGTCGACCGGCCCGGTGGAGTCGTCGAGGGTGAGGAAGACGACCCGTCGCCCTGAACGGATCGGCGGGGTCTGGGTGGCGACCTTGACCCCGCACACCCAGACGGTGGAGCGGCTGCGCGAGCCCAGGAGGTCACGGCTGCGGGTCACCCCGAGGGCCTCGAGCAGCGGGGCGTAGAAGTCGACGACGTGGGCGCTGGCGTCCAGGCCGAGGATGTCGAGCTCGGCCCGGACGCGTTCAGGGCCGGTCAGCTCCGGGAGCCCCGTGCCGGAGGTGAGCTCCGGGTGGTCGCCGAGGTCGAGGGTGAGCTGGGTCGGCTGCTCCTGCGCCGCCGTCACCGGCAGTGCGGCCTGGGACTGCCCCGCCGCGAGCGCCCGCACCCCGAGCCGTCGCTGACCCCTGCGTCCGGGGACCGTCCACCCAGCGGTATGCCGCGTGCGCCCCTGGCCCGCCGGGGCGCCGCCCGCTTGGCCGACCGGTCCAGCGCGCGGCCGTAGCGGTCGAGCTCGGCGACGTGCAGGAGCAGGTCACGACGGGTGGTGCGGCCGCGGCGGCCGAGGCCACCACTACCCATACCGCGCGATCCTGCGCCTGCGCCCCAGGCCCCACCTCCTGCTCCCGCCGCCCTCGGCGCTCCCCCGGGGCCGCCCAGCGACCCCATGCCGTAGAGGGCGTCGAACCCGCCGGCCAGCACGAGGCGCTCGGCGACAGGGCGGGAGACGTGCGCCCGGTGCCAGAAGTCGGCGAGCCCGGCGTAGGGCTGGCCGGCGACGATGCGGGCGACCTCGGCGTCGCTGATGCCCCGGACGTCGGCCAGGGACAGCCGGATGCCGTAGCCGCGGGCATCGGGGAGGTCGGGGGCCGGTCGCTCGGGGTCGAACGGGGTGAGCCGGGTCCCGTCGAGGGCCGGGGACGGCTCGTCGAAGGCCTGCACCTGCACGCCGGTGGCGAGGTCGTCGAGGCGTTCGACGCGGTAGGCGCCGGTCGAGGCGTTGACGTCGAGCCCGAGCACCGCGATGCCCAGCGACCGGGCGTCGTCGAGGATGAGCCGTTTGGGGTACATGCCCGGGTCGTGGGTGAGCACCCCGGACAGGAACGCTGCCGGGTGGTGGGTCTTGAGCCAGGCCGAGTGGTAGGTCGGCAGGGCGAACGCGGCGGCGTGGGCCTTGCAGAACCCGAACGACGCGAACGCCTTGAGCACCTCCCAGATCCGGTCGACGTCGGCGGGTGCGTAGCCACGGGCCCGCGCTGCCGGACGCCACCAGGCCTCGATCTCCAGCTGACCTCGAGGGGTGCCCAGGGTGCGGCGGACCTCGTCGGCCTGGGCCAGCGAGACCCCGGTCGTCTCGGCGAGGATCATCAGGACCTGCTCGTGGAAGACGACCACTCCTTCGGTCTCCCGGAGCGCCTCGACGAGGGTGGGGTGGAGGTAGCTGACCTCCTTCCACCCGTGCCGGGCCTCGCAGGAACGGCGTGATCATGTCGGACTTCACCGGTCCGGGCCGGAACAGCGAGATGTCGATGACGAGGTCCTCGAAGCGCTCCGGCCCGAACTTGCCGATCAGCTCGCGCTGGCCCGGGCTCTCGATCTGGAAGCAGCCGAGGGTGTGGCTCGTGCGGATCAGCCGGAACGTCGCCTCGTCGTCGAGCGGGACCTGCTGCTGGTCGTCGAGGTCGACCTTCACGGCGTCGACCCGCTCCACCTCCTGCAGCGCGTGGGCCATCGCCGACTGCATGCGGATGCCGAGGACGTCGAGCTTGAGCAGGCCGAGGTCCTCGACGTCGTCCTTGTCGAACTGGCTCATGGGAAACCCCAACCAGCTCGCCTCCACCGGGGTCCGGTCCAGCAGGCCGCCGTCGGAGAGCACCACGCCGCACGGGTGCAGCGCGATGTGGCGCGGCAGCCCGTCGAGGCGCTCGACGAGGTCGAACAGCACCCGCATCCGTGGGTTGTCCAGCCCCCGCGAACGCAGTTCGGGCAGCTCGGCGATGGCGCTGCGGGCGTCCTGGGCCCGGATGTGCGGGAAGGCCTTGGCGATCTCGTCGATCTCCGTCGGGGGCAGGCCGAGCGCCGCACCCACGTCACGGATCGCGTGGCGCACCTGGTAGGTGTCCATCATCGAGACGCAGGTGACGCGCTCGCCGCCGAACCGGTCGAGGATCGCGTTCGTAGACCTCGGTGCGACGGGCGGACTCGACGTCGATGTCGATGTCGGGCAGCTCGGCCCGCAGCGGTGAGCAGAACCGCTCCATGAGCAGGTCGTAGCGGATCGGGTCGACCCCGCTGATGCCGAGCAGGTAGTTGACCAGAGACCCCGCTCCCGACCCCCGCGCGGCGACACGGACCCCCATGCCGCGGATCAGGTCGACGACCTCGGCCACGGTGAGGAAGTAGGTGGGGTAGCCCAGCTCGGCGATGACCTTGAGCTCGTCGGTGAGCCGGCGCTCGACCGCGGCGAACTCCTTCTCGCCGATACCGGGGTAGCGACCGCCGACGGCCGCGCGGCAGCGCTGCTCGAGCCTGGCCTGCGGGCTCTCCCCCGGCTCGATGTTCAGCGTGTGGGGCTCGGGCAGGTGCACCGAGCCGATGCCCAGGTCGTGCCGGGCGCTCTGGGCGCAGGACAGCCCCACGGCCACGGTCCGCTGGAGCAGCTCGTCGGCGCGGCTGCGGTCGCCACCGGTGACCTCGAGGGCCACGGCATGCATCGTCGAGGTCGCCGCGAGGTGGGCCGCGTCGGTGACCCGGTCGAGGTGGCGCGTGTCGAGGGCGACGAGGCGTCGGGCCGCGTCGAGCAGGTCGACCACCGCCGACTCCCCCGGGTCGACGTGACGCACTGCCGCCGAGAGCACGGCGGGCACGCCCTGCTCGTCGGCGAGACCGAGCATCCGGCGGGCGTGGCTGCGTGAGGCCGGGGTGCCCTCGGGGCCGCCGTGGCAGACCACCTCGAGCACCACCGCGCCCGGGGGCAGTCGCCGGCACCACGCGTCGAGCAGGACCCTGGCCCGGTCGGTGCGCTTGGCCAGCAGGGCTCGCCCCACGTCGGAGTCGGGCCCGAGCAGGACCAGCAGTGGACTGGCATGGTCACGGCTCGACCGTGGGTCGCCGCCACGCCAGCAGCCGGCGGCCACGACGGCGCCCGAGGTCACCGGCAGCCCGCGCTCCCCGCGCAGGTGGGTCTCGGTGACCAACCGGCACAGCGCAGCCCAACCGACGCCGGCCGGCACCCCGGCGGCCTGGCCCCGGGCGAGCACGGTGACCCGCGGGTGGCGAGGGTCGCGGTCGGCGCCACCCCTCACCGGGGTCCGAGGCGGTCGGGTCGGGGACTGCACCGCGGGGGTCGCCGGGTGTGCGTGGTCGCCGGGGGCGTCCGGGCCCACGGCGAGGTCGACCCCGAGGACCGGGGCGATCCCGGCCGCGGTCGCCGCCTGGACGAACCGCACCGCGCCGTAGAGGCCGTCGCGGTCGGTCAGCGCGAGGAGCGGTTGCCGGTGCTGGGCGGCTCGTTCGACGAGGGCCTCGGGGGTGGAGGTGCCGTAACGCATCGAGAACCCCGAGGCGACGTGCAGGTGCACGAACTCCTGCGCCGGACCCGGGCCGGCACTCATGGCGCTGCGCGGATCGGTGCGAGGTCACCGACGAGCGCGGTCGGCACCAGCACCTCGTCGTGGCCACCGGGGTGCACGGGCAGGCCCAGGCTGCGGCAGACCAGGTCGAGGAACGCCTCGGACTGCCGGATCAGGTCGTCGGCCTCCCGGGCGCTGTGCGCGTGGCCGCGCCGGGCTGCGACCAGCTCGAAGAACTCGGCCCACTCCGCGAGCTCCGGGGCGACCGTCGGCAGCAGCTCCCACAAGGAACGCGGACCACAGTGGCCGTCGGGGGTCGCGCGGGCGGCGACGACCGCGGCGGCGGCCCGCAACGCCCCGAGCTGGGCCTGGAGGTAGCGCTGGGACACCTCCCTGCTCTGGCAGGCCTCCAGCAGGGAGTGCCGGGACCGGTCGAGCAGGTCGAGGCTGGCGCCTGCGCTGCGGATGGCGCCGGGCATCGTGGTGGTGGCGGTCGTGGCGGTCGTCGTCATGGTCGCCACCTCAGTCCGCCACGCGCAACAGGCGCCAGCGCAGGCCGAGGTCCTGGTGGTCCGCACCGAGGTCGTAGACCCCGACGGCGGCGCACCGTCCGGCGCTGGCCTCCACCCGCCAGACCTGGCGCTCGCGGGCGTCGGTGAGGACGTCGCCGCTGCCCTGCTCGCGCGCCTCGCGCCACCATGGGCGGCGCTCCTGCCAGCGGTCCAGGACCGCCCGCACGACGTAGAGACGACCGCGCCACACGAATGCCTCGGGGCCCCGGGCGGCAGGGCCGCCGTCGGGGATGGCGGTGCAGCCGTCGGGGGTAGCGGCGTATCCGCCCGGGATGGCGGCGCCGTCAGCACCGGCCACCGCCTGGCGGACCTCGATGGGTTCTTCGTACCGGCGCACCACGAGCAGGCTCCTTCGTCACGGCATGGCGAGATGGGTGCACTCTGGCCCTGCAGGGGCGGGGTCGAGGCGCCCGCTGCGGGCCAGAGCGCACGCGGTGGTCCCTGGTGCGGGCGGCAGTGGCGGGAGTCGTCCGCCGTGCTGATCGCCCGGTCCTTGGAGTGGAACCATTCGAACAGGTGTTCGATATGAAGAACCGTACACCCGGCCTCGGACAACCCGTCAAGGGCGACGGCGCGTCGCGACCACCCGGGCGCGTCGCGCCGGGCGGCCCCCGGCCGGCGGGCCCGGACGGGCGATCGTCGCGCCAGCGCTGGTGGCCGTCGGCGGCCACCCCTAGGCTCCGGACATGAGCTCGCCCGAGCCGGTCGCTCCACCTCTCGCTGCAGCCACACCTGCTGCCGCCACACCCGCTACCGCCACGCCTGACGCCGCAGCGCCGAGCCGCGACCTCGGCCAGCACCCCGCGGTGCAGCGGGTCCTGGCCAGTCTCGCCGTGCACAGCGTCGACCCCGAGCTCGTCAGCCTCCCCGACGCCGTGCGCACGGCCGCCGCCGCGGCCACGGCCATCGGTGTCACCCCGGCCGAGATCGCCAACTCCCTGATCTTCCGCGCCCACGACGTGCAGGGGGCGATCACCCCCCTGCTCGTGCTCACCTCGGGCGCGCACCACGTCGACCTCGTCAAGGTCGCGGACCTGCTCGACGGCGTCGACCACATCGACCGGGCCGATGCGGACTTCGTCCGCGAGGTCACCGGGTTCGCCATCGGCGGAGTCGCCCCGGTCGGCCATCCCGCCCCGATCCGCACCGTCGTCGACGTGTCGCTCAGCCGCCACCGCCACGTCTGGGCCGCGGCCGGCCACAGCCACACCGTCTACCGCACCACCTATGAGGAGCTGCTGCGCGTGACCGCCGGCCACGCCATGGAAGTGGCCTGACCGCGCCACACCGCGGACCACGTCATACCCAGACCGCACCACAGCGCGGCACACCACGCGGCACCCGCGGACCCCGGCACACCGCTCCGGACTGGTGAGCGGTCAGGTCTGGTGCACCTCGTGGATGCACAGGACGTTGTGGTCCGGGTCGACGAACCACGCGGCCCGCTCCCCCGCGAGCTGCGCGATGTGGTCCTTGGTCTGCAACCCCGGCAGGTCGTAGTCCTCGAAGACCACGCCCCGCCCCTCGAGCTCGGAGACCTCCGCCGCGACGTCCGGCACCTCCCACGTCAGGGCGGTGCTCGGGTTCTGCGACCCGCCCTCCCTGGGCAGCAGCATCAGCACCGTGCCTCCGCTGAGCCCGTACATCAGGCTGCCCTCCGCGTTCGTCCCCTGGAACGGCAGGCCCAGCCGTTCGGAGTAGAACTCCTTCGCGCGACCGGTGTCCGTGACGGGAAGCATCGTCGCAACTGCACTCATGGCCAGTGACATACCAGCACCTCCTTCAGGCACCCTCCAGCGTCCTCCGCATCCGTGACCCGGCGATCCACCAAAGTGGTGATCGGTCTGCGACAGAATGGGCGACATGACCAGACCCAGGCCCGTCGAGTGCTGGCTCACCGACATGGACGGCGTGCTGGTCCACGAGGAGAGCGCCATCCCGGGGGCTGCGGAGTTCCTGTCAGCCCTCGCCGAGCACGGTCGACGGTTCCTCGTCCTGACCAACAACTCGATCTTCACCCCGCGCGACCTGCGGGCCCGGCTGCTGGCCAGCGGGATCGACGTGCCCGAGGAGTCGATCTGGACGTCGGCGCTGGCCACCGCACAGTTCCTCGACGACCAACGTCCACGAGGCAGCGCGTTCGTCGTCGGCGAGTCCGGGCTGACGACGGCGCTGTACGAGGTCGGCTACACGATGACCGAGCGCAGCCCCGACTACGTCGTCCTCGGCGAGACGCGCACCTACTCGTTCGAGGCCATCACCAAGGCGATCCGGCTGATCGAGGGCGGGGCGCGGTTCATCGCGACGAACCCCGACGTCAGCGGCCCCAGCAAGCACGGCACGCTGCCCGCGACGGGTTCGGTGGCGGCGCTCATCACGGCCGCGACCGGTCGCCAGCCCTACTACATCGGCAAGCCCAACCCGCTGATGATGCGCAGCGCCCTCAACCGGATCGACGCGCACTCGGAGTCGACCGTGATGGTCGGCGACCGGATGGACACCGACGTCATCAGCGGCCTCGAGGCCGGCCTGCGGACGGTCCTCGTCCTGACCGGCTCGACCCAGCCGCACCAGGTGGACCAGTTCCCCTACCAGCCGACCCGCGTGGTGGACTCGGTCGCGGACATCGTCCCCCTGGTGGCCGAGCTGCGCGCCCTCGACGGTCCGTCCTAGCGCGGCCCGAGGACGCTGTCGAGCAGCCCGGGGAACGCGGCGTCGACCTCGTCACGCCGTAGCGACACGAGGCGCTGTCTACCGTGCGGCTCGTTGCGGATCAGGCCGGCCTCGCGGAGCACCTTCATCAGGTGGGACCTGGTCGACTTGGGCAGGGCGGGGTTCGTCGCCCCGCACTGGGCCATCTCCAGCGGACCGTCGGCGAGGTCGCGAACGATCTGCAGCCGGACCGGGTCGCTCAGGGCGAACAGCACGTCGGTCAGCGCGACGTCACCGAGGTCGGGGTGCACGAGCTCTGGCGCTCCACTCATGGTTCGACAATACTCGAACTGATTCCGGCGAATCGGGAATGCCCCACCTCCTGACACCGTTCGACAAACATCGAACCGTTGTCGTCCCGAGAGGTTGCCGTCATGGCCGAGCGCACCACCCCCAGCACCGTCCTGTCGGCCGCGACCCCCGCGGCGACCCCCTCAGCGACGCCGGCAGCGACCCCGTCAGTGGCCCCCGGGCGGACCCGTCAGCCCGGACGTCGCGACGGCTGCGACGGGGCCCTGCCTTCACCGCCGCGGTCGGCGCCGTGGGCGCCCTGATGATCGGGGCCAGCGCACCCTCACCGTTCTACCCCGTCCTGCAGGCGCAGATCGGGTTCTCGGCCGGCACGATGACGACGATCTTCGGCGTCTACGCGCTCACCCTCCTCGTGACCCTGCTCGTGACCGGGTCGCTGTCGGACCACATCGGCCGCCGCCCCGTGCTGGCCATCGGTTTCGTCGTCCTCGCCGCCAGCATGGTGGGGTTCTGGCACGCCGACGACGTCACGACGCTGATGGTGTCGCGAGCCGTCCAGGGTGTCGCTGCCGGCCTGCTCATGTCGACGGTCTCGGCTGCCGTCGTCGACCTCGAGCCGACGAACCGCCCCGGACTCGCGGCCACCGTCAACGGCGTGACGCCGATGCTGGGACTGGCGGCAGGGGCGCTCGCCGCCGGCACCGCCCTCGACTGGTCTCCCCGCGCACTTCCCCTCGTGTTCGGTGCCCTCACCGCCGCATACCTCGTCCTGGCCGTCGTCACCCTCGCCCTGCCGGAGACCTCGCCGCGCCACGACGGCTGGGTACGTTCGCTGCGGCCGCAGGTCGGCATCCCCGCGACCGCGCGAAAAGCCTTCAGCCGCAGCGCTCCTGCGCTCGTCGCGGGCTGGGCGACCGGTGGTCTCTACCTGTCGCTCGGTGCGCCGCTCGTGGCTTCCCTCGGGGGTCGTGACCACATCGCCCAGGGTGCAGCCGTCACGCTCCTCACCGGGGCCGGTGGTCTCAGCTCGTACCTCGCGCGGAACCGGTCCGCGCGCGCCGTCACCCTCTACGGCACCGTGATGCTCGCCGTCGGCACGGCCCTGACCCTCGTGGCCATGCACCTCGGTTCGCTGGTGGGGTTCCTGCTGGCCGTGGTCGTCGCGGGCTCCGGGTTCGGGACGTCGTTCCTCGGGATCATGCGCTCGGTCGACCCCGACCGTCGGCCCGGACCAGCGCGGCGAGCTCTTCTCGTCGGTGTTCGTCGTCAGCTACCTCGCCTTCGGACTCCCTGCTGTCGCAGCCGGATTCGCCGTGCCGCACCTGGGTCTCGAGACCACGGCAACCCTGTATGGCGTCGTGGTCGCCGTCCTGTCCGGCGCCGCCGCCGTGCTGCGACGCTTCACCACCCGCGACTGACGACCGGGGCTTCGGCCAAGGCCACCACAACTGGCGCGGGGGGGACGGACCGCGGTCAGTGCAGGCCGAGGTTGCGGTGCACCTCGAGGGTCGCCGTCGAGCGGTTCATCGTGATGAAGTGCAACCCCGGCGCACCCTCCCCGAGCATCCGGGCGGCGAGCTCGGTGGCGATCTGCACGCCCACCTCGCGGGTCGCGGCCGGGTCGTCGGCGACGGCCTCCAACCTCGACACGACCGCCTGCGGCAGGGGCGTGCCCATGAGCTGGGACATCCGTGCGACCTGCTTGAAGTTCGTCACGGGCATGAGTCCGGGCGTGACCGGCAGCTCGGGACGCCGCGCCGCGACGGCGTCACGCAGCCGCAGGTAGCTCTCGGCGTCGAAGACCATCTGGGTGATCGCGAAGCTCGCCCCGGCGTCGGCCTTGCGGACCATGATCTCGACGTCGTGCTCGAAGCTGGGCGAGGCCGGGTGCACGTCGGGGAAGGCCGCGACGCCGATGGTGAAGTCTCCCAAGGACTCTGATGAGCTCCACCAGGTCGGTGGCGTGGTCGAGGCCCTCGGGGTGGGCGACCCACTCGCCGCCGGGGTCGCCCGGCGGGTCCCCGCGCAGGGCGAGGATGTTGCGGACCCCTGACGCGGCATACAGGCCGACGACCTGGCGCAGCGCGGCGACGGACGCGCCGACGCAGGTGAGGTGGGCCAGCGGGGTCAGCGTCGTCTCGCGCGCGATCCGCTCGGTGACCCGGACGGTGCGGTCCTGGTTGGAGCCGCCGGCGCCGTACGTCACGGAGACGAAGTCGGGCCGGGCCGACTCGAGGCGACGGATGGCGTCCCAGAGCGCAGCCTCGCTCGCGTCGTCCTTCGGCGGGAAGAACTCGAAGCTCACCGACGGGCTCGGCGACGCGAGCATGCCCGGGATCGACCGGGTGAGCTGCGCCGGTCGAACGAGACGAGAGGGCTGCCCCAGTGCCATGGCGGTGAGACTAGTCGAGGGCGCACGCCGTAGGCTCATGGCCAGCACACGGTGAGACGCCGCCGTCGCCGACCGGGTGCTGACGCAAGGCAACCATGACCGAGCAGGCCGCAACAGGGCACAGGAGGAGCGCGTGGTGGTCAGCCCCCTCGATGCCGCACAGCTGCGCGAGCGCGTCCAACGGTGCGTCGACGACGTCCTCGCCCACCAGGCCGTCGTCCTGGCCGAGGTCGGCCCCGACGCGCAGGAGCTGCTCGGTGCGGTCGCCCGCCTCCTCACCGGCGGCAAGCGGCTGCGTGCCGCGTTCCTCTACTGGGGTTACCGGGGCGCCGGCCAGCCGGACTCCGACTCGCTCGTCCGCGTGGCCACAGCGATGGAGTTCTTCCAGGCCGCCGCGCTGATCCACGACGACGTCATGGACGACAGCGACACCCGGCGCGGCATGCCTGCCGCCCACCGCTCCCTCGCCGCCCGGCACGAGGAGGAGTCCTGGTCCGGTGACGCAGGACGGTTCGGCGTGGCGGGGGCCATCCTCGCCGGCAACCTCTGCCTCAACTGGACCGAGGAGCTGTATGCCACCTCGGGCCTGGACGCCGACCACCTCGCCCGCGGGCGTGAGGTCTTCGACCGGATGCGCACCCAGCTCATGGGTGGGCAGTTCCTCGACGTCGTCGAGTCCGTCCGCTCCTGGGACGGCGTCCCGACCGCGGAGCGCATCGAGCGCGCCGAACGCGTCATCCGCTTCAAGAGCGCCAAGTACACGGTCGAGCACCCGCTGCTCATCGGGGCGAGCGCCGGCGGCGCCGATGGCGAGGACCTCGCCGCCCTGTCCCGCTACGGCCTCGACCTCGGCCAGGCCTTCCAGCTCCGTGACGACCTGCTCGGCGTGTTCGGTGATCCCGTGGCCACCGGCAAGCCCGCGGGCGACGACCTGCGCGAGGGGAAGCGGACCGTCCTGGTCGCGCACGCCCTCGCCGGGTCCGACGACGCCGGGGTCACGCTCGTGGAGTCCCGCCTCGGCGACCCCGACCTCGACGCCGAGTCGGTCGACCACCTGCGCGCGGTCATCACGGCCAGCGGTGCCGTCGACGCGGTCGAGGCGGACATCGCCCGGCTCGCCGGATCTGCCCGGATGGCGCTGAAGTCCACCCGGGGCCTGGACCCCGAGGCGGTCACGGTGCTCGACCAGCTCATCGACAGCGCCACCACCCGCGAGCACTGAGGCGCGAGGCGCCGCGTGCGCCTACCCCGCGCCGCAGGGCGTCGGCGCGCCATACTCCGGCGTGGTCGGCCGGACGGCACCCAGGAAAGGCGTTAGAAGGCCTGCTCCATGGCGCGACGACGCACCTCGGTCTTGAACCCGGCCGCGAGGTTGTCGACCGGCGTGCCGGGGACCCGCAGGGTCTCGTCGGGCGTGAACAGCCAGGTGAGGATCTCCTCGTCGTCCATGCCACCGTCGGTGAGCACGGTGAAGGTGCCCCGAAGGTAGGGGTAGACCGTCTCGAGGAGGAACTGCTCCGGCACGGCCACGACCCGGCGCTCGCCGATGCGGGCGCTGAGCAGCTCGCGCTCCTCGATCAGCCGCCGCACGCCGGACAGCGGGATCCCGAGGCGCTCGGCCACGTCGGGGACGGTCAGCCAGGACCCGACGAGGTCCTCCAGGGACGGCTCGGGCGCGGTGGGGGTCTGGTCGCTCACGAGGACAGCCTGCCAGCACCGGCGAGCATTGCAAATTACATCGATGTAAGTCGATATGGACGTACTTGCTTGGTGTACCTTTCACTCTCGTCGCAGTCGCCCCATCCTCCCCTTGCGCACCTCCTCCCACTGCAGTCACCGTCTCCTGTGCGGTGTGCACCTGTGAAAGGCACCCGATGACCCCTGTGATCGCTCCCGCGGCGCTCCCGTCGGCCTCGACCCTCGCACCCCCTGCGGTCGTCCAGAAGGCCAAGCCGGCCCCCCACGGCTGGACCTCGTACACCGTGCGCAGCGGCGACACCCTCGCAGCGATCGCCGACCACCACGGGACGACCACTGGGGTGCTCCTGTCGCGCAACAGGCTCTCCGGGGGTGGCAGCCACCTGTCGATCGGCCAGCACCTCTCGGTCCCGAAGACCGCGGCCCAGGCCCGGTCCGAGGCGGCCCGGGCGCGTGCGGCCGCGAAGGCCCGCGCCGCAGCGATCGCCCGCAGCACCTACGTCGTGCGATCCGGCGACACGCTCGGCGGCATCGCGGCGCGCAAGGGCGTCTCCCTCGCAGCCCTCCTCAAGGCCAACCACCTGTCGAGCCGTTCCATGCTCCAGGTCGGCCAGAAGGTGCGCATCCCCGGCACCGGCGCGGCGAGCACCCGTCGCCCCTCGAGCCGCAGCCACACGAGCGACGACGCGCTACACGGTCCGCAGCGGCGACACCCTGGGCGCCATCGCCAGCCGGACGCGCACCCCGCTCGCCAAGCTCTACGCCATGAACCACCTGAGCGGCCGCAGCGTCATCCACCCGGGACAGAAGCTCAAGGTCCGCGGCACCACCGCCGTCGCCAGCGTCACCACCTCGGGCTACACCGTCCGCAGCGGCGACACCCTGAGCGGCATCGCCGCACGCCACGGCGTCTCGCAGGCGGCCCTGCTCAAGGCGAACCGGCTCGCCAACGCCAACCACCTGAGCGTCGGGCAGAAGCTGCGCGTCCCCGGCCGGAAGGCCTCCTCGGCCAGCAGCGCCAACACGTTCGCCGGGCGCACCTACCCGAGCTCGACCGTCGGCGCGGCCCAGCGCAACCGCAACACCCTCGCCGCACTCCTCGGTCCCGAGCCGCAGCCAGACGCGGAGCATGATCGTCGCCACCGCCCGCCGGCACGGCGTGGACCCCCGGCTGGCCCTGGCCATCGCCTGGCAGGAGTCCGGCTGGAACCAGCGCCAGGTCTCGGTCGCGAACGCCATCGGCGTCATGCAGGTCATCCCGTCCTCGGGCGAGTGGGCCTCGCAGATGAGCGGGCGCAGGCTGAACCTCTGCGCACCCAGGACAACATCACCGCCGGGGTCGTCATCCTGCGCGTCGCTGACCCGTTCCGCCACGAGCGTGCGACCAGGCCATCGCGGGCTACTACCAGGGGCTCTACTCGGTCCAGCACCACGGGATGTACGCCGACACGAAGCTCTACGTGAGGCGCGGTCAAGGCCCACCGCAGCCCGGTTCTGAGGAGGCCCGCGTGGGCGGACGCCTCCCCGGACCCGCCTGCACCGGTTGCCAGCTTCCACCTCCTACACTTTGCGGGTGTCTTCAGGTGTCACCGAGTCCTTGCTCGGCCGTGTGCTCGACGGGCGTTACCGCGTCCAGTCGCACATCGCCGACGGCGGAATGGCGTCGGTCTACCTCGCCCTGGACACCAGGCTCGACCGCGACGTGGCCCTCAAGGTGCTGCGTCGCGACCTGGCCCAGGACGAGGCGTTCGTCAGCCGGTTCCGGCGCGAGGCGCGGTCCGCGGCCCGGCTGTCCCACCCGCAACGTCGTGTCGGTCTTCGACCAGGGCGACGACGACGGCCACATGTTCCTCGCGATGGAGTACGTCCCCGGGCAGACGCTGCGCGAGGTCATGAAGGCAGAGGGCCCGCTCACCCCGCGGGCGGCCCTCGACATCATGGCCCCGGTCCTGCAGGCGCTCGGCGCCGCGCACCGGGCCGGCATCATCCACCGCGACGTCAAGCCCGAGAACATCATCCTGCGCGAGGACGACGGCACCGTGAAGGTCGCCGACTTCGGGCTGGCCCGCGCCGTCAGCAACCAGACCTCCTACTCCCAGACGGGCGTGCTCCTCGGCACGGTCGCCTACCTGTCCCCCGAGCAGGTCGAGCGCGGCATCGCCGACGCCCGCAGCGACGTGTATGCCGCCGGCCTGATCCTGTTCGAGATGCTCACCGGCACGAAGGCGTTCACCGGCGACACCCCGATCCACATCGCCTACCAGCACGTGCACGGCTCGGTGCCCGCCCCGTCGTCGCGGGTCACCACCGTGCCGGCCGAGCTCGACGCCCTCGTCGCGCTGGCCACCTCGCGCGACCCCGACCAGCGGCCCGCCGACGCCGCCGACTTCCTGGCCGAGGTGCGCAGGTCCCGCGCCATGCTGACCCCGACCGAGCTCGACCGTCGGCCGGAGGGGCCGTCCGCGCTGGGTCCGGGAGCCAGCACCGTGGCGGTCGACCGCACCAGCGCCCTGCCCGTCCAGGCTTCGCCCCAGCCAGCGTCGCGTCGGTCCGGTGGCCCTGCCGATGGACCACACCCCCACCGCTCCTCCCGGCCCCGACCCGTACGCCGCCGACAGCGGCCGCGCCCTGCAGGGACGGGTGGTCGGCGACCGTCGCCGGGGGCCGTGGGGCTGGATCGTGGCAGTCCTGGTCGTGGCCGCCGTCGCCGGCATCGCCGCCTGGTGGTTCCTGGCAGGTCCCGGCTCGCCGACGACCGTCCCCCGCGTGACCGGCCAGCAGTACACCCAGGCGCAGAGCGCCCTGAAGACCGCGCACCTGTCCGTCGAACGCGTCGACGCCTTCGACGAGACCATCCCCAAGGGCGTGGTCATCTCGACCGACCCCGGGGCCGGCACCGAGCTGCGTCGCAGCCAGGCAGTCACCGTGACCGTGTCCAAGGGCCCGGAGCGGTATGCCGTCCCCCAGGTCGTCGGGTCCAGCGCCAACGAGGCCACGGCCCGGATCAAGCGCGGCGAAGCTCACGCTCGGCAGCACCACGCAGGCCTTCAGCGAGACCGTGGCCGCCGGCCTGGTCATCAGCGTCTCCCCGAAGGAGGGCACGTCGCTCAAGCGAGGGGCCCAGGTCGACCTCGTCGTCAGCAAGGGCCGCGAGCCGATCCAGGTCACCGACTTCACCGGCAAGTCCGCCGACGACGCGGTCAAGGCGCTGACCGGCGCGGGCCTCCAGGTCGACGCCACCCAGCAGAAGAACGACGACAAGATCCCCAAGGGCAGCGTCATCTCCCAGGACCCCTCGAGCGGCACGCTGTTCAAGGGCGAGCAAGGTCACCCTCGTCGTCTCCAAGGGCCCGAGCTCGTCAAGGTGCCCGACGTCCAGGGCAAGCAGGAGGCCGAGGCGGTCCAGCAGCTCAAGGCCGCGGGCTTCGACGTCAAGGTGCGAGCGGTTCATGGGCGGGCCTCTTCGGCACCGTCCGCAGCCAGAACCCCGCGGGCGGCAGCATGCAGCCGTGCGGGACGCCAACGGCAGCCCACGGTCGTCACGCTCGTCGTCGTCTGACCCGCGCCCCTCCGAGTCCCCCGAGCCCCCGCGTGCGTTCACTGCCCGCCAGCCGTCTGGCCACCCTGCTCCTCGTCGCGTCACCGCGGTCTGGGGCTCGACGTTCTTCCTCATCCGCGACCTCGTCGAGCACGTGCCGCCGGCCGACTTCCTGGCCGTGCGGTTCGCGATCGCCGGCGGTCGTCATGGCCCTGGTGTTCCGCCGCGCAGACGCTTGGCCCTGACCCGACGAGAGGTCCTCATCGGCGTCGGGCTCGGCGTCCTCTACGGCGTCGCGCAGCTGCTGCAGACGGTCGGCCTGGTGCACACCGACGCGTCGGTCTCCGGCTTCGTCACCGGCACCTACGTCGTCCTCACCCCCGTCCTCGGCGCGGTGCTGCTGCGCGACCGCATACCGGGGTCCACGTGGCTGGCCGTGGGGCTGGCGACGGTCGGGCTGGGCGTGCTGTCCCTGCGGGGGATGTCGGTGGGGTTCGGTGAGGTGGTCACGCTGGCCGCGGCGGTGCTGTACGCGCTGCACATCATCGGCCTGGGCCGCTACTCCACCGCGGCGTCCGCGACGGGGCTCGCGACGGTGCAGGCGTTCGTCATCACCGCGGTCGCCCTCGTCGGGGCGGTCCCCGGCGGGATCACCCTGCCGCAGGGCGGCGGCCAGTGGGCCTCGCTGCTCTACATGGCGCTCGATCGCCGGCGCCGTCGCCCTCTGGGCGCAGACCTGGGCGCAGTCGCACCTGCCGGCCACGCGGGCGGCGATCGTCATGACGATGGAGCCGGTCTTCGCGGCCTTCTTCGCGGTCCTGTTCGGCGGGGAGTCCCTCACGGCACGGATGCTGCTCGGGGGCGGCCTCGTGCTCACCGCCATGTACGTCGTCGAGCTCCTCGGCAGGCGCTCACCGGATGCCACCGCCGAGGAGGACCCACCCGCGGAGCTGCTGCACCACGAGGTCTGACGGGACGCGGCGCAGCGTCCGGGGATGCCAGAGGCGCGAGATGCTGCGCCCTTGGCATCCCCGTGGCCTCGGGTCCAGGACCCGAGGAGCCTCAGGCCGCGGCCGGACCCTGCTCGAGCAGGGGCACCAGACCCGCGACCGCGCGGTCGGTGCCGGCGTCGTCGACGTCAAGGTGCCAGACGAGGCGGACACCCGTGGGGCTCACCGGATAGAGGCGTATGCCGCGTCGGCCCGCCTCCTCGACGAAGGCGGCCGAGGTCCAGCCCGCGACGGACACGTCGAGGACGACGATGTTGGTCTGCACGGTGCTCCGGGTCGATCGACCCCGGGGCTGCCTGGGCCGCAGCGGTCCGCGAACCGCTGCGCCCGCGCGTGGTCGTCGGCGAGCCGTTCGACGTGGTGGTCGAGCGCGTGCAGCCCCGCCGCGGCGAGGATGCCGACCTGGCGCATGCCGCCGCCGAAGCGCTTGCGCCAGATGCGGGCCGCCGCCATGCGGTCGCGTGACCCGACGAGCACCGAGCCCACCGGGGCACCGAGGCCCTTCGACAGGCAGACGCTGACCGTGTCGAAGTGCTGGCCGTAGTCGGCGAGCGCGACCCCGGTGGCGACGTGGGCGTTCCAGAGGCGGGCGCCGTCGAGGTGCATCGCGACGCCCGCGCGGCTGCGTGCCCGCGCGCAGCGCCTCGATCTGGTCGAGCGGCTGCACGGTGCCGCCGCCGAAGTTGTGGGTGTTCTCCACGACGACGAGGCGGGTGTTGACCTGGTAGGTGCCCCCGTCAGGGATCATCAGCGCCAGCGGGTCGGCCGCGTCGAGCAGCCCGCGCCGGGCCACCCACGAGCGCGACGACAGGCCCGGACAGCGCGGCGGCGGCACCCATCTCGGCGCGCAGGACGTGGGCGAGGGAGTCGGCGATGAGCTCCTCGCCGGGGTTGACGTGCAGCCGCAGCCCGAGCTGGTTGGCCATCGACCCGGTCGGGGTGAACAGCGCGTCCTCGTGGCCGAGCAGGCCGGCCACCCGCTCCTCGAGCTCGCGGACGGTGGGGTCCTCACCGAACACGTCGTCACCAACGGCTGCGGTGGCCATGGCGTGGCGCATCGCCTCCGTCGGCCGCGTCAGGGTGTCGGAGAGCAGGTCGACGTCGATGGCTGCAGGCATGCCCGCAGCCTAGGAGGTCGGGGCCGGCGCACCCGCAGCGGTCAGTCCTTCGAGAGCATCTCGGCGACGAGGAACGCCAGCTCCAGGCTCTGCTGGTGGTTGAGCCGGGGGTCGCAGACCGTCTCGTAGCGCTTGTTGAGGTCGGCGTCGAGGATCTTCTCGGCGCCACCGATGCACTCGGTGACGTCGTTGCCGGTGAGCTCGACGTGGATGCCGCCGGGCACGGTGCCCAGGCCCTGGTGGACCTCGAAGAACCCGCGCACCTCCTCGACGACGTCCTCGAAGTCGCGCGTCTTGTAGCCGCTGGCCGACTCGAAGGTGTTGCCGTGCATGGGGTCGCAGATCCAGGTGACCTGCGCGCCCGACGCGGTGATCTTGTCGACCAGGGTCGGCAGCGCCTCGACGGACGGTCTTGGCGCCCATACGGGTGATGAAGGTCAGGCGACCGGGCTCGCGGTCCGGGTCGACCTTGTCGATCAGGCGCAGGACGTCGTCGACCTCGGCCTTGGCGGACAGCTTGACCCCGATGGGGTTGAGCACCTTGGACACGAAGTCGACGTGGGCGCCGTCGAGGTCGCGGGTGCGCTCGCCGACCCAGATGAAGTGACCGCTGGTGTCGTACAGCTCACCGGTGCGGCTGTCGACGCGGGTCAGCGGACGCTCGTAGTCGAGCAGCAGCGCCTCGTGGGCGGAGAAGAACTCGGTCGTGCGCATGGCGTCGAAGTCGGCACCACAGGCCGACATGAACTTCATCGCCTTGTCGATGTCCTTGGCGAGGCGCTCGTAGCGGCTGTTGGCCGAGTTGGAGACGAAGCCCTTGTTCCAGTCGTGGACGTGGCGCAGGTCGGCGAAGCCGCCCATGGTGAAGGCGCGCACGAGGTTCAGCGTGGCCGAGCTGGCGTGGTAGGCCTTCACGAGCCGCTGCGGGTCAGGCGTGCGCGACTCGAGGGTGAAGTCGAAGTCGTTGACCATGTCGCCGCGGTAGGCCGGCAGGGTCACGCCCTCGCGGGTCTCGTCGCCGCTGCTGCGGGGCTTGGCGTACTGCCCCGCCATCCGGCCGACCTTCACCACCGGCACGGAGGCGCCGTAGGTGAGGACGGCGGCCATCTGCAGGATCGTCTTGACCCGGTCACGGATGTTGTCGGCCGTGGCCGCGGCGAACGTCTCGGCGCAGTCGCCACCCTGCAGGACGAACGCCTCACCGCGGGCGGCTGCGGCCATCCGCGACTTCAGGACGTCGCACTCACCGGCGAACACCAGCGGCGGATACGACGCGAGCTCGGCGACAGCGCTGGACAGGCGCGCGGCGTCCGGCCAGGTCGGCTGCTGGGCGGCCGGGAGGTCGGCACCGGCCGCGAGGCTGGCGAGGGCGTCATGGTGCTGCGTGGTGCTCACCGGTCAAGGATAGGTGCGAGCCGGACGGGCCCGTCCCGCAGCCCGCATCGCGGTCACCCACCCCATCCGGTATGGCGCGTGCCTCAGGCCGTGGGCGTGTCCAGGCCCTTGGCGATCGCGAACCGCACCAGCGCGATCCGGTTGTGCAGCTGCAGCTTGCCGAGGGTGTTCTGGACGTGGTTCTGCACGGTGCGGTGCGAGATGAACAACTCCGACGCGATCTCCTTGTAGGACATGCCCGTCGCCACCAGCTTGAGCACCTCGGTCTCCCGCTCGGTGAGCTCGGGGATCGGGCGTGACGGGTCGGCCTGCGGCTGGGTCGACATCTTGCGGAACTCCCCCAGCACCAGCCCGGCCAGACCTGCCGTGAAGACCGCCTCTCCGCGAGCGGTCGCCTCGACGGCAGCCACGATCTCCTCGCGGGTCGCCGACTTCACGAGGTAGCCCGTGGCCCCGGCCTTCACCGCCGCCAGGACGTCCTGCTGCTCCCCCGACGCCGACAGCACGAGCACCCGGGTGGGCAGGGATCCGAGCGCGGCGCAGACCTCGTGGCCCTGCATGCCGGGCAGGTTCAGGTCGAGCACCAGCACGTCGGGGCGGGTCGCCCTGGTGCGGTGGACGGCCGACGGGCCGTCGTCAGCCGTGGCGAGCAGGGTCATCCCCGCCCCGACCAGGTCGCGGGCCACGGCATCGCGCCACAGCGGGTGGTCGTCGGCGACGACCACGGTGGTCGGCCCGGACGGCCCCGCCACGCCCTGCGGTGGGGCCGGCTCGCTCGCCGACCCGGTCCCTGCGACTGCGACTGCTGCTCGCTCATGCCGTCCTTCCATCACGGACGCCCGCCCTGGGCGCCCGCATCGTCACCGTCGTCCCGGAGCCCTCCCGGCCCGAGTACACCGCTTCTCCCCCGAGGTCGGCCAACCGGCCGCGGATGCTCGAGGAGGCCCCCAGCCTTCCTGCTCCGGCGGCCTCGTCGAGGCGACCGGACGGCATACCGACACCGTTGTCCCGCACCGTCAGCGCCACCGTCTCCCCCTCGTCCTCGACCAGGACCCACGCCTGGGCGTCCGCGCCGGCGTGCTGGAACACGTTGTCCAGCGCCGCTCCCACCGCTGCGACGAGCTCGCCCGCGACGCGCGAGGGCACGAGGACGGGGTCGGCGGGCGCGACGAGGTGGACCCGGCCCTCGGCATACCGCCCTAGCTGCTGGCGCAGGTCGACGTCACCGGGCACGGTGGAAGCCGACTCGTCGGGCGTCGCGGCGCTGACCAGGGCCCTCAACAGGCGTTCCTGGTCGGCCGCCATGCCACCGAGCTGACTGGCCTCGCCGCCGAGCTGGGCCCCGCGGCGGTTGATGAAGGCCAGCGTCTGCAGGACACCGTCGTGGACGGTGCGGGCCAGGCGCTCGCGCTCGCGCACCCGGGCCTCGAGCGCGATCGCCTCGCGCAGCTTGGTGTGCCCCTCCCGCGCGAGGTCGACGGCGTAGCCGATCAGGGTGCCGATGAGCAGCAGCAGGACGATGTTGTTGACGGTGTTGGACGTGGCGCGACCCACCTCCACGAGGTCGACGACACCGATGAACACCGACGCCACGAACCCGCCCTTGCGACCGAGGAGCACCGCCGCCGAGACCACGCCAGCCGCCGGCCAGATCGCCGGCAGCGTCCGCGAGCCGGCCTCGATCGCGTCCGCCGAGTCGACGAGCCGCGTCGCCAGGATCGCGCCGGCGGCCAGGAGCAGCTCCACGACGACCAAGGACAGCCGCCGGCGGCGGTGGAAGAGGAGGAACACCGTCCAGACGCCGAGCACAGCGAGCACGCCCCACGCCAGGGCCGGTCGGACGAGGTCGTGCGGCCGGTCCCACAGGGAGTATGCGGCGTACGCGAGGGCGATCGGACGGAAGACGTCGATGCCCTTCCAGAACGCCGGGACCACCTCGGGCTGCGAGTCCGGCAGCGTGACGACGAGCCGCTGGTGGCGGCCGTTCCCCTGCGCCCCACCGTCCCCCGGTGTCGTGCGCTCCCCCACGGTCAACGGCTCAGCTTGCCTCGCGGCGGGGACGTCCGCGGTCGTCCTCGTCCTCCGGACCGCCCCCACGCTCCGTGGTCTCGTCGATGTCGGCCGCGGCGTCGTCGACCCGGCGCCGGGCCCGACGGATGGCCTCGTCGTCGTGGGCGTCGAGGGCCTCCTCGAGCTCCTTGGCGGCGGACCCCGGCAGGGCGGCCTCGTGCAGCTCGCGCGCCTTGGTCTTGGCGGCCGCGAGGAGGCGGTCCTTCATCGACGTGGCATACATGTCGACGTACTCCTGGCCGGACAGCAGCATGAGCTCGTACATGAGCTCGTCGGTGATCGAGCGCAGGACGAAGCGGTCGTCCTCCATGCCCTCGTAGCGCGAGAAGTCCAGCGGCTTGCCGATCTTCACGCCGATGCGCATGAGCTTGGGGATCTTCTTGCCGGTGGGCTGGGCCTTGTCCGTGCCGATCATCGCGACGGGCAGGACGACGACCCCGCCCTCGAGGGCCATCCGGGCCACACCGGTGCGGCCTCGGTAGAGCCGGCCGTCGGGGCTGCGGGTGCCCTCGGGGTAGATGCCGAGCATCTCGCCGCGGCGCAGGACCCGCAGGCCGGAGCGCAGTGCAGCCTCGCCAGCCCGCCCGCCGGAGCGGTCGACCGGGAGCTGCCCGACACCGCGGAAGAAGGCCGCCGTGAGGCGACCCTTGATCCCGCGACCGGTGAAGTAGTCCGACTTCGCCAGGAAGGTCATCCGTCGCGGGACGACCAGGGGCAGGAAGATGGAGTCCGAGAACGACAGGTGGTTGCTCGCGAAGATGACGGGCCCCTCTTCGGGGATGTTCTCCTCCCCCTCGACCCATGGCCGGAACAGCAGCTTGAGGATCGGGCCGAGCACGACCGTCTTCAGAACCCAGTAGAACAACCGTTCACCTCCATGTGACGCGGTGAACTGTACGGCACTCTCGACGGGTGGCGTGGTGCGTGCGAGGATGCGCGCCAACGTCCTGCCGAGGCCTGCCCAAGGAGCGCCCCACGTGTCCGTCCGACCCGGTGCAGAGCCCTACTCCCACGACGGGACCGGCGACCACGGCCGGACCGGTGTCGTCCTCGCCCACGGGTTCACGGGCAGCCCGGCGAGCATGCGTCCGTGGGGTGAGTTCCTCGCCGCTGCCGGCTACACCGTGCGCGTCCCCCGCCTGCCCGGGCACGGCACGACGTGGCAGGAGATGAACCGCACCCGTTGGCAGGACTGGTATGCCGCAGTGGACAGTGCCTTCCGCGAGCTCCACGAGCAGTGCGACCAGGTGTTCGTCGGCGGCCTCTCCATGGGTGGTGCCCTCGCGACCATGCTGGCCCAGGAGCACG
This sequence comes from uncultured Actinomycetota bacterium, assembly GCA_963695205.1. GTDB lineage: Bacteria > Actinomycetota > Actinomycetes > Actinomycetales > Dermatophilaceae > Pedococcus. The sequence continues at coordinate 114,506 of CAVOGI010000007.1, forward strand.
GTCCGCGCGTCAAGGGCCTGATGCTCGTCAACCCCGCCTACAAGGTCGACGACATCCGCCTGCGAGCACTACCCGTGCTGCAGACCGTCCTCCCGTCGCTGCCCGGCATCGGCAACGACATCAAGAAGGCCGGCGAGGACGAGATCTGCTACGACCGCATCCCGCTCAAGGCGTTGTTCTCCCAGACGCGCATGTGGGCGACGGTCGTGCGTGACCTGCCCGAGGTGACCCAGCCGGTGGTCCTGTGGCACAGCGTCGAGGACCACATCGTGCCCACCGGGAGCTCGGAGCTCTTCCTCGCCCGCGTCTCGAGCACCGACGTGACCGAGACCCTCCTCCACGACAGCTTCCACGTGGCTACCCTCGACAACGACGCGCCACGTATCTTTGAGGAGTCGGTGCAGTTCATCGAGCGGCTCAGCTGATCGCGCAGCCCTCCTCAGCAGGAAGCAGGACCGTCATGGGCGACAAGGACGTCGACGCGCAGTTCGCGGCCATCGTCGCGCACTGGGACGACGTGCAGTCGCTGCCCGACAAGCCGCTCGAGGCCGGCGTGAACCCTCCGCTCGAGCCCGAGAGCACCATCAACCCGCCGCCCACCCGACCGTTCGTGGTCTGGCGCGGCGCCGAGGTCGAGCCCGAGCCCGCCGCCGACGAGGTCGAGCCGGAGGCGCCGCCGGCCGAGCTCGTCGACCCCGACGAGGAGGAGCACTTCGTGCCGGGGCCCACGGCTCCCCTGCCGCCGCAGGAGGACATCCACTTCTGGGGCATCGTCGTCGGCCTGGTGGTCGGCCCGCTCGTCCTGTTGTGGCTCGTGCTCTTCCGCCCGAACGTCAGCGACTGGTGGACCATCGGGGCCCTCTTGATGACCGTCGGTGGGTTCGTCCTGCTGGTGCTCCGCCAGCCGCGTGACCGCGACGAGAACGACCCCGACAACGGGGCGCGCGTGTAGCTCGAGCTCGCGACCGGCCGCGGCTCGGATCAGGCCGGGCTGGGGTCCAGCTCGAGGTCGACCCACGTGGGTCGGTGGTCGCTCGCCGCGACGAGGTCGGCCTCGTCGAGCTCCACCGGTCGGTGCGGCAGGACGGTCAGGTCGGGTGAGGCGAAGATGACGTCGAGCACCTTCCGTGGCGCCCTGGCCGGGAAGGTCGGGGTCGTCGGTGACACGAGGCGCAGCGGGGCGGCGAACCGCTGCCACGCCCTCCCGGTGTCCCCCTCGTTGAGGTCACCGGCGAGCAGCACCGGCCCCCCTCCCGACACGGTCTGCAGGATCTGTCCGGCGTGCCGTTCCCGCTCTCCGGCGTCCAGGCTCAGGTGGACCGAGGCCACCACGACCGGCTCGTGACCCGCCGGACCGACTCGCGCCACGGCATACCCGCGGGTGCGTTGGAGGGTGGCCACGCGCAGCCGGTGGTGCCGCGACTCCCGGACGTCGACGCGCAGGGAGGTGAGGATGGTCGTGCCGCCGCTGCCGCGGTGGCGCCCCGACCAGTACAGGCCGCACTCCGCCGCGAAGGACGAGACCTGCCAGGCCCCGAAGAGCCGACGCGGCACCTCCTGGAGGCAGAGCACGTCGGGGTCCAGCGCCCGGATCACGCGGGCCGCCGCGGGCCGGTCGAGGGTGAGGTCCTTGAGGTTGTAGGACGCCACCCGCATGGTGGTCATGCGTCGCGTCGGGCCAGGTCGGCCGCCCCGATCAGTCCGGCGTCGTTGCCGAGCTGGGCGGCGACGATGCGTGCCTCCGGGCGGTAGCCGCGCCCGGTGAGGTGGCGGCGGAAGGTCTGTCGCGCGGGGTCGAGGAGCAGGTCACCGGCGGCGCTGACGCCACCACCGACGACGAACGTGCCCGGGTCGAAGGCAGCCGCGAGGTTGGCGATGCCGACCCCGAGCCAGGTGCCGATCTCGCCGAGCAGCTCGGTCGCCGTCGGGTCGCCCTCCTGGGCTGCCTCGGTGATGAGCGGCCCGGTGAGGGCCATCGGGTCGCCGTCTACGCGGGCCAGCAGGTCCGAGGCGACCGGGCTGTTGGCCGTCATGAGCGAACGCGCCTCACGGACCAGGGCGTTGCCGGAGGCGTACTGCTCCCAGCAGCCGCGGTTGCCGCACTCGCAACGCTGGCCACCCGGCACCACCTGCATGTGCCCGAACTCCCCGGCGATGCCGTACTTGCCGCGCACGACCTGTCCGTCGAAGAGCAGCGCGCCGCCGATGCCCGTGCCGAGCGTGATCATCATCAGGTGGGTCTCGCCCTGCGCGGCACCGAACCGCCACTCGGCCCAGGCAGCGGCGTTGGCGTCGTTGTCCACCGAGATCGGCACCGGCACCCGGCGCTGGAGGTTGGCCTCCAACGGCTCCCCGCGCCACGACAGGTGCGGGGCGAAGACGACGGTGGCCCGGTCGGCGGCGACGAAGCCGGCGGCCCCGATGCCGACGGCCACGACCTCGTCGCGCGCGGAGTCGAGGAGCTCGGTGACGACCTCGACGATGGTGTTCTCGACGACGCCCGGGCTCTTGGAACGGTGCGGGGTGTCGCGGCGGGCCCGGGCGATGATCGTGCCGTCCTCGGCGACGAGGCCACCGGCCACCTTGGTGCCACCGATGTCGATGCCGACTGCGAGCCGCTCACTCATGAGCCGATCCCCTCCGCCGCGAGCGCCGCGGCGCCGATGAGGCCTGCGTCGTTGCCGAGCGCGGCCGGGACGAACTCGGCCACCGGGCGGTGCCCGCGGCCGGTCAGCTGCCTGCCGTATGCCGCTCGCGCGGGCTCCATGAGCAGGTCACCCGCTTCGACCACGCCCCCTCCGATGACGATGAGCTCCGGGTCGAGGATGGCCGACACCGAGGCCACACCCTCCCCGAGCCAGCGCCCGAGGTCGGCGATCAGCTCGATGGCGGCAGCGTCACCCGCCTGGGCGACGGTGGTCACGTCGTGGCCGGACAAGGCCGCCGGGTTCCCGCCGCAGGCCTCGGAGAGCGCTGCGCCGTGCGGGGTGCCGGAGGCCACGAGCTCGCGAGCCTCACGGACGAGGGCGTTGCCCGAGGCGTAGACCTCCCAGCAGCCGCGGTTGCCGCAGCCGCACCGGATGCCGTCCGGAACGACCCGCATGTGACCCAGCTCGCCGCCGACGCCGTACGCCCCGCGCAGCAGCCGGGATTCGACGACGACCCCGCCACCGATCCCCGTGCCGACGGTGACCAGGACCATGTCGTCGGCCTCGTGGGCGGCGCCGTACCGGAACTCGCCCCACGCGGCGGCGTTGGCGTCGTTCTCGATGATCACCGGGAAGTCGACGAGGGCCTCGAGCCGTCGTTTGAGGGGTTCGTCGCGCCAGGCGAGGTTGGGTGCGAAGAGCACCGTCGAGCCGGTGCGGTCGACGAGCCCTGCGCACGCGACACCGACGGCCACGACGTCGCTGCGCGACGCGGCGAGCTCGCCCACCAGGTCGGCCACGTCGTGGGCGATCTGGTCCGGGTCCTGGGCCGGGGTGTCCCTGCGCGCCCTGGCGAGGACCTCCCCGGTCGCCGAGACGACACCGGCGGCGATCTTGGTGCCGCCGATGTCCACGCCGATCGTCACGCTCATCGCGTTGCGCTCCCTTGGTCCTCGTCCTCGATGGTGATGTCCTGCACGCGCGGGCCACGGGCTCGTGCGTCGTGCGGTGCCCGCGAGTCCGGCGGGTTCCCGGCGTTGCTGCGGGCGTGGGTGGCCACCTCGCGCAGCGTCGCGGCCAGCGCGCCGGCGAGGTCCGCGAGCCGGTCGACCGTCTCCGGCCGCACCGAGCGCAGCACGCCGATCCCCTGGCACACCGGGCACCACTGGCAGACGACCGCCTGCCCCGCGGCGTTGGCGGCACCACACTGGTCGCAGTGGCCGGCGGAGTGCGACGTCGTCTCATCCGGCGGCACGGAGGCCTCGGGTCCGTCGGCCTCCGGGCCGGCGCCCTCAGGATCAGTCCCCTCGGGGTCGGCGCCCTCGTCGTCGGCGCCCTCGGGGGCGGCTCGGTGGGAGCCGTGATCGGCCCGCCCAGCGCCATACCCGCTCGTGCTCGCCCAGCCCCCCAGGGCGTCGAGGAGCCGCGCAGCCTCCTGCGCCACCGAGCCCACGGGCGCCGGCTGGTCGTGTTGGTCAGCCACGTGGCCACACCTCCTCGTCGGGGACGAAGCGCACCCGCAGCAAACCGTCGCGCACGGACGCCCCGTCGACCACGCATCGTTGCAGAGCGGCAGGGAGGGTGAGGACCCGGCGGTGCTCACCGACGGCGACGAGCAGCTCGTCGTCCCGGCGTTGCAGGCCCACATCGCGGGCATGGGCCAGGGGCAGTGGCAGGACGAGGACGAACCCGTCGTCGGTGCGTTCGACCGTCATGCCCCGGTGCGTCACCGGCGCGAGGAGGTCCAGGGCCCCCTCGGTCCCCGCATGGGCGAGCCCGAGGTCGGCGAGGGCCTCGATGCCGATCGGCTCCGCGGCGAGGTATGGCGCGACGACGACGGGCAGCCCGGCGAACGACTCGCGGACGTCGACGAGCCCCGCGCGCTGGGCGGCGTTCCAGCCGCTGCGCCACGGATCGGGAGCCGACCGTGACGGGGCGTCGGCGTCATCGGCGTCGGGGAAGACCCGGTTGACCACCACCGCATCGACGACGAACCCGTACAACGACAACGACGTCCAGGTCCGACGTGACTCGGCGATGACGACGCGTTCGGGGGTCAGCACCAGGCGCACGGACGTCTCGTCACCGGTGAGGATGCGGTGGACCTGGCGCATCTGCCGCTGCCAGCCGGTGACCGCCTCGATCACCGCGGGGTCGGGCAGGGGCACCCCGGCGGCGGCCGCAGCGGCGGGCCGCAACGTGCGGATCAGGCCGCGCTGCGCCGGGAGCAGCCGGTCGAGGTGCCAGGCGAGCGCTTCCGGGAGGGCGAGCAGCCGCATCGTCTCCGCGGTCGGGGCGCAGTCGACGACGATGAGGTCCCACGGGCCGGACTCGACCTGCGCGCGCACCTCGAGCAGCGCCGCGACCTCCTCGGCACCCGGCAGCCGGGTGAGCTCCTCGGCGACCACCGTGTCGATCCCGAGCGTGCCGAGCACCGACAGCAGGTAGTCCTGGACGACCCGCCAGGACTCCCCCAGGAGGTGCGGCGGGCTGACCTGCAGGGCCGACAGCCCCGGCTCGACCTCCACCGGCAGCCCGGCGTTCGCGCCGCCCAGGGCGACACCGAGGGTGTCGCCGAGCGAGTGGGCCGCGTCGGTCGACATCACGAGCGTCTTGACACCGTCGCGCGCCGCGCGGACAGCCGTCGCGGCAGCGGTCGTGGTCTTGCCCACCCCGCCCTTGCCGGTGAAGAGGATGACGCGCATGAGGTGGGCCCGGCTGCTGCCGGTCAGCCCTCGACGCGCTTCTTGAGCTCCTTGAGCGCGGTGTCGATGATGATCTTCTCGGCCTTGCGCTTGAGCATCCCCAGCATGGGGATCTTCACGTCGACAGCGAGGCGGTAGGTGACCGTGGTACCCGTATCTCCTTGTGCGGCAAGGGTGTACGAGCCGTTCATGGCCTTGAGGACGGTGGCCTCGACCAGCGACCAGGACACAACGCCCGTGCCGTCCTCCGTGACGTCCCACTGGTAGTCGAGGACGTAGGTGTCCTTGATCGCGCCGGCATCCAGGGTGAACTGCACCTGGTCGGCCCAGCCGTCGCCCTCCTCGGTGAGGACGCTGACCTTCTTGACCTCGGTGGCCCAGTGCGGGTAGCTCTCGAAGTCGGCGATGACGTCCAGGACCTCGCCGGGGGTGGCGGCGATGTCGATGCTGGACTCGGTGCGGTCGGCCATGCGCCGAAGGCTACAACGAGTTCCCCTCGAGCCTGTCCTTCAGTCCGTGCACCGCCCGCTTCCACCGCAGGGTGTGCCTCGCGGCCACGTCTCGGGGGGCTGTGGGCTGGCGGTGGCCGCGCAGGTAGTGGTGGACGATGGCGCCGTCCCACCAGGGCTCGATCCACACCTCCATCTCCCCGACGACCTGGCCGGTCACGGCCCAGCGGATGCCCTTGGTCCCGCGGTCACGGACGACCTCGCGGTGGACGTGCGGCCAGACCTGGCGCGCCCATGCCTCGTCGCCCAGCTCGGCGCGGATCACCGCCGGCGACGCGTCGACGAAGGTCTCGTCGACGATGTCGATGCGCGAGCTCCTCACGGCAGCCAGTGTTCCCCACCTCACCCGACTCGGCGCGACGTACCCTCCACACCGGTGCTACCCATCGGTAGGCTGTAGCTCCAGGGCTCCACCCCTCCAAGCAGTGATGCCGCCGTCAAAGGAGACTCCGTGCAGGAACACGTCGCACCCCCCCTCGTCGAGCCCACGACGGAGGGCAGCCTCGCGGACCTGCCCGCCCGCAACGCGGAGAACAACCCGGCCAACATCGCGTTCTCCCGCAAGGAGGGCTCGGGCTGGGTGGAGGTCACGGCTGGGGAGTTCAACGACGACGTCCGCGCGGTGGCCAAGGGGCTGGTCGCCTCCGGCATCCGGCCCGGTGACCGCGTCGCGCATCATGTGCAAGACCCGATACGAGTGGACCCTCACGGACTTCGCCATCTGGACCGCCGGCGGCGTGACCGTGCCGATCTACGAGACGTCGTCCGCCGAGCAGGTCGCCTGGATCCTCGCCGACTCCGGGGCCAGCGGCATCATGCTCGAGACGCCGGCCCACCAGGCCACCCTCGAGGAGGTCCGGGGCGAGCTGGCCGGGCTCCACCACGTCTGGCAGGTGGACGCCGGGGCGATCGCGGACCTCAAGGAGGCGGGGGCCGACGTCAGCGACGACGACCTCGCCGCGGCCACGGCGTCGGTCAACCGTTCGAGCACCGCCACGATCATCTACACCTCGGGCACGACCGGTCGCCCCAAGGGCGTCCAGCTCACCCACGACAACTTCATGGCCCTGGCCGACAACGCGATCACCAAGCTCAAGGAGGTCGTCAAGGCCGACAACGCCTCGACGCTGCTCTTCCTGCCGCTCGCCCACGTCTTCGCCCGCTTCATCCAGGTCCTCTGCGTGACCGGTGAGGCCAAGATGGGTCACAGCGCCGACATCAAGAACCTCCTCGAGGACTTCGGCGAGTTCAAGCCCACCTTCATCCTCTCGGTCCCCCGCGTCTTCGAGAAGATCTACAACTCCGCCGAGGCCAAGGCCACCGCCGACGGCAAGGGCAAGATCTTCGCCACCGCGGCCGAGACCGCCATCGCCTGGTCGAGCGCCCAGGACAACGGCGGCGCAGGACTGGGCCTCAAGGTCCGCCACGGCGTGTTCGACAAGCTCGTCTACGGCAAGCTGCGTGCCGCCATGGGTGGGCAGGTCATGTATGCCGTGTCCGGCGGCGCCCCGCTCGGCACCCGTCTCGGGCACTTCTTCCGCGGCATCGGTGTCACCGTCCTCGAGGGCTACGGCCTCACCGAGACCACCGCCCCCGCGACGGTCAACGTGCCCGACCGCGTCAAGATCGGCACCGTCGGGGCGCCGTTGCCCGGTGTCGGCATCCGCATCGCCGACGACGGCGAGATCCTCATCAGCGGCAACAACGTCTTCGCCCGCTACAACAACAACGACGAGGCCACCTCGGGCGCGATCCAGGACGGCTGGTTCCACACCGGCGACATCGGTGAGCTCGACGAGGACGGCTACCTCAAGATCACCGGCCGCAAGAAGGAGCTGCTCGTCACCGCCGGCGGCAAGAACGTCGCCCCGGCCGCGCTCGAGGACCGTCTGCGGGCCCACCCGCTGGTGTCCCAGTGCATCGTCGTCGGTGACCAGAAGCCGTTCATCGCCGCGCTGATCACCCTCGACGAGGAGATGTACCCCGCCTGGGCCAAGAACAACGGCATCCCCGGCGTGAGCTTCGAGCAGGCCCGCACCGACGAGACGGTCCTCAAGGCGCTGCAGGATGCCGTGGACGATGCGAACAAGTCGGTCTCCAAGGCCGAGTCCATCCGCAAGTTCGCCGTCCTCGAGGGCGACTTCACCGAGGACAACGGCTACCTCACCCCCAGCCTGAAGCTCAAGCGCAACATCGTCATGAAGGACTTCCACGACAAGGTCGAGGCCCTCTACTCCGGCGCCAAGGAGTGACCTCTACGGTCTAGGCATGCCCACCGGCACCCACACGCACCGCAACAGCGCTCGTTCCAGCGCTCGTTCCGGCCAGGCCATCGCCTTCGCGGTGGCCTGGCTGGTGTTCTTCGCGACCCTGCAGTGGAGCGTCGTCCGCTACCGGATCCCGATCGTCGCCATCCTCACCGCGTCGACCCTGGCGCTGGCGTTGTGGCAGTGGCGCGGCTGGCAGGTGCGGCTCACGAGACCGTCGGTGGCGCTCGCCCTCGCCGGCTCCGCCCTCGCCACCCTGGCCGTCCCCCTTTTCAGCTACCTCGCTCCCACCGGCCTGGCGGTGGCCACCAGCCTGCTCGTGGCCGGCCCCCTCGTATGTGCCGCCCTCCTGTGGTCCCACGGCAAGGGGGCACGCCGGCTCGCGTGGGTCGCCGGCGCCACCGCGGTCCTCGCGTATGCCGCCGCCGCCGCGACCGCCGTGGTCTCCTCACCACGTCCACGGATCGACGTCTGGGTGACGCTGCAGCAGGCCAGCGACGCCCTGGCCCGTGGCGAGAACTTCTACGCCATGTCCTGGACCGGGTCACCGGGCATCCAGGACGCGTTCACCTACCTCCCGTGGACGGCGGTGCTGCTCGCCCCGGGACGCTGGGTGGCCGGGGACGTCCGCTGGGCCCTCGCCGCGTGGACGCTGGTGGGCGTCGTCGGTGTCTGGCTGCTCGCGCGCCATACGGACCCGGCCGGTGACGTGACCGAGAGCGGTCCCGCCGAGGACGGCGCCCCTGTCGGGTCGCGGTCCTGGGTCTGGACCGCTGCGGCGGTCACCGCGTTGCTGCTCCTCGCCCCGGGCACCCTCACCCAGCTCGACCAGGCCTGGACCGAGCCGTTGCTGCTGACCGGCATCGTGGGGTGGGCCGTCCTCGTCCAGCGCGACAAGGCGTGGTGGGCCGTGATCCCCCTGGCCCTGGCCTGTGCGAGCAAGCAGCACCTGGCCCTGCTGCTGCCGGTGCTGCTGCTCTGGCGGCCGTTCGGCTGGCGGCGCACCATCGCGACCGGCGGGCTGACCGGCCTCCTGCTGGCACCGTGGTTCCTCGCCAGCCCCTCGGACTTCGTCCACGACACCATCACGCTGCTGCTGTCGTTCCACCCGATCAAGTTCGCCAACACCCTGTACCTGTTGGCGCTCAACACCTTCGGCGTGACGTTGCCCTTCTACGTCACGGGCATCGTCGTGCTCGGAACGCTCGCCGCAGTGATGTGGACCGTGTGGCGGCGCCAGCCCGACCTCAGCTCGGTGCTGCGGTGGCTGGCCCTCGTGCTGCTCGTCGCGAACCTCGTCAACAAGCAGGCGTTCTACAACCAGTTCTGGCTGGTGGGCGCGCTCGTCGTCGTCTCCCTCGCCGTGCCGGTGCCCACCCGCACGTCGCCGGGGGATCAGGACCTGGTGGACGGACGTCGGTCCGGCGTCGAGGCCTCCAGGACGACCTCCACCAGCCGTTCGAGGACGGCCGGGTAGACCGCCTCGCCGCCGGCCCTGCACGTCGCCGGGTCGATCCACCCCATCCGGATCGTCGAGCGGGACTCGAGCTCCTCGAAGCCCGCGGGGTCTGCGTCGAAGCGGTCGGTCACCCAGCCGTAGAAGACCTGCTCCTGGTAGATGGTGCGCCCCTCGAAGGAGAAGCTTCCCCGGTCGTGGTGGACCGGTCCGACGAGGTCGTCGGCCGTGATCCCGGCAGCGTGCTGCGGCGGCGACACGCGTCCAGCGCTCACGGGGCGGCCAGCTGGCGCAGGTAGGCCAGCCACTGCCGGGTGAAGGCCGCCTCGGTGGTCCCGAGGACCGACCTGAAGGCAGCGCGCGCGTTGTCGTCGGCACTGCCGGCCACCCCCGTCGACCTGGGGGTGGTGGCGACAGCAAGGTAGAACTTCACCAGGCCGGTCTCCCCCGGCGTGTCGACGATGCGGCAGACCGCGAGCCACGCCGCGTTGTAGCTCGGCGCGATGGTCGAACGACCCGGGTCGAAGTCGCCGGCGCCGGGCAGGGCCGTGGGACCGGTGCCCGCGCGGACCTTCTGGAGCAGGGCGGCGGCCACGCGCTGGCGGGTGGCGTCGACGCCGCGGTAACCGACGTAGTCGGCCATGCCCTCGGACAACCACAGCGGCACCTGCCGGTCGGTCGTCGCACGGACGGCCACGTGCGTCGCCTCGTGGGTCGCGACGACCTGCTGGCCGGTCTGCTCGAGGGTCGCGAAGGCGTCGGGGTTGATCACCACCCGGTCGGCTCCGGCCCTCCCGGAGGTGTCGAACGGTCCGTCGGTCACCGCCGCGACCTGCGCCACCTGGGCGGGGTCCTGGTTCACCTGCTCGGCCATCTGGGTCGCCGTCGCCGGGACGACGAGCACGAGGCGGCCGTTCCAGTGCGCCGTCCAGACCGCGCCCACGCTGGTCACGGCCCGGTCGCCGAGCGCAAGGTAGGGACGAAGGCGGCTCGGCGGGCCGGAGCCGATGACCAGGGTGCTCCTGCTGCGCAGGACGGCGAGGTCGGGGAGGTCCCAGAGCTGCACCTGGGTGCCGCCGTCGGTGTCGTCGGCGAGCTTCCACCCGCCGGCGCGGTGCACCACGGTGAAGTAGGACTCGAACTCCCGCGTGCCGGTGTCGAACCCGGCCAAGGAATAGTGACCGGCCACCCGGGACACCCAGGCCTGTGGTCCGAGCTGGGATACCCGGTCGGCCGACAGGGGCGGCGCAGGTTCGGGGGTGCCGTAGCGGAAGGTGCCCAGCGGCAGCTTCGCGAGCGCGTCGTACTGCGCGAGCTGACGCAGCCCGAAACCCGAGGCCGGGTTGTCCAGGGTGGCGCTGAACGCGGCCCGGTCGTGGGATCGGACGGCGGCGGCACGACGGGCGAGCAGGGCGGCCAGGGCCTCCTCGCGGTCGACCGTGGGCCTCGCCGCGGCCCGCGCGGTGGTGACGGTCGCTGACGGCGTCGAGGCGTGGCCGGTGCTGGGTGCGAGACGCGAGCAGCCGGCGAGGGAGAGGGCGACGCCGAGGACCAGGCACGTGGCAGCGGACCCGAGCGCTGCGGCTCGTCGTCGCTGCCTCGTCCCGGTCCGCACCTGACCATCGTAGGCAGGGTGGTGAGTGTTGGACCGGGCCTTACCCGGGCCGGAGTCACGGCCGGTGTCACGGGCCGGGGTGCGGCCCAGGCAGCGCAGTCACCGGGCCCGGTTGGCGGCAGGGTCAGCCGACCGCCCGGACGTGGGCGGCCCACGGCTCGCGCCGTGCCGTGACACCCGCGGCCTCCTGGGCCGACACCAGACCGGCAGCGGCGAAACGGGTCACCGCCAACCGCTCGGCGGCGTCGAGGCCCAGCTCGGCACTGGCAGGGGTGAGGAACGCCGTGACCATGCAGTCGTCACAGTGCAGGTCACGCACTGGGCAGCTCTGGCAGTCGATGATCATCGCGATCACCCCTTCTTCGTCGTCAGCTGTCGGTATACCCGGTGGACCACTTCCACCTGCCGACGACGCTACGAGACCCCACCGACAACGCCCTGGGACGCCCGGCGCGGCACCCCTCCCCGACCGCGCGCCTGCGCCGGGCTGTCACACCACCGACATACCGTCTGGGACATGCAGATGGTCCAGGGCACGTTCGACGACTTGGGCACGGCGCTGGCCGATGTCACGTTCGTCGTCGTCGACCTCGAGACCACCGGCGGCAGCCCCGCCGACTCCGCCATCACCGAGATCGGTGCGGTCAAGGTGCGCGCCGGCGAGGTGCTCGGGGAGTTCCAGACCCTGGTCAACCCCCACCTGCCGATCCCCCCGTTCATCCAGGCCCTCACCGGCATCACGACCGCGATGGTGGCCGACGCCCCGCGGATCGAGTCGGCCCTGCCCGCGTTCCTGGAGTTCGCCCAGGGCTCGGTGCTGGTGGCCCACAACGCACGGTTCGACATCGGCTTCCTCAAGATGGCCGCGTCCCTGCAGGGCATCGAGTGGCCGCGTCACACGGTCCTGGACACCGTCCACCTCGCGCGCCAGCTCGTCACCCGCGACGAGGCCCGCAACCACAAGCTGTCCACCCTCGCGGCGCTCTTCGGCGCACAGACGACGCCCGACCACCGCGCCCTGCACGACGCCCGCGCCACCGTCGACGTCCTGCACGCGCTCATCGGGCGAGTCGGCAGCCTGGGGGTCCACACCCTCGAGGAGCTGGCCAGCTACACCTCGCGGGTCAGCCCGGCCCAGCGCCGCAAGCGCTGGCTCGCCGACGGCCTGCCCGACCAGCCGGGGGTCTACCTCTTCAAGGACGGCGACGGGCGGGTCCTCTACGTCGGCACGTCGGTCAACATCCGCACCCGGGTCCGCAGCTACTTCACGGCGTCGGAGCACCGCACCCGCATGGCGGAGATGGTCCGCCTCGCCGAGAGCGTGACGCCGGTCGTCTGCGCCACCACGCTGGAGGCCGAGGTCCGCGAGCTGCGCCTCATCGCCGAGCACAAGCCGCGCTACAACCGCCGGTCCAAGACCCCCGAGCGGGCCACCTGGGTCAAGCTCACCGTCGAGGCGTTCCCGCGGCTGTCGATCGTCCGCGAGGTGCGCGCCGACGGCGCGAAGTACATCGGTCCCTTCGGCAGCCGCTCCTCGGCGGAGGCGGCCGTCGCCGCGGTGCACGAGGTGATCCCGTTGCGGCAGTGCGTCCAGCGGCTCTCCCCCACCCGCTTCGTCGGGTCGTGCGCGCTCGCCGACATGGGACGCTGCGGAGCTCCCTGCACCGGCGCGCAGACCGTCCAGCAGTACGACGCCGTGGTCCAGGACGCCGTGCATGCACTCATCGGCGACTCCCGCGAGGTCGTCACCGCGCTGCGCGGCCGGATGGGCACCCTCGCCGAGCAGGAGCGCTACGAGGACGCCGGCACCCTGCGCGACCGCCTCCTCGCCCTCGTCCGCGGTATGGCGCGGGCCCAGCGCATCGCGCCCCTCGCCGCGAGCCCCGAGATCGTCGCCGCCCGACGCGCCGCCACCGGCGGCTGGGAGCTCGTCGTCGTCCGGCACGGCCGGCTGGCCGCCTCGACGGTGTCGCCGCGTGGAGCAGACCCGATGCCCTACGTCGAGGCGATGCGTCAGGCCGCAGAGGTCGTCCTGCCCGCGCCGTGGCCGGCGCCGGCCGCGATCCCGGAGGAGACCGAGAAGATCCTGCGTTGGCTGGAGCAGCCCGGTGTGCGCGTGGTCGATGTCGACGGCGAGTGGACCTGCCCGGTCGGTGGTGCCGCCGGTGCCCGCGCGGCCCTGGAGGGCACGGCGGAACGATCCCAGCGCTCGGCCTTCGTCGCCGCCTCCTAGCCGGCGCACGCCGTCGCCTACGCCTCTGCACAGGGTCCGCGCCGATACAGTGGGCTCGTGATCTCCGCCATCGTCCTCATCAACGCCGAAGTCGACCGGATCCCCGAGGTCGCCCAGGCGATCGCCGAGCTGGACGGGGTCAGCGAGGTCTACTCCGTGGCCGGCGACGCCGACCTCATCGCCCTCGTCCGCGTCCGCGCCCACGAGGAGCTGCACGACGTGATCGCAGGACGCCTCAACAAGGTCCAGGGCGTCACCGGCACCAACACCCACATCGCCTTCCGCACCTACTCCAAGCACGACCTCGAGGCGGCGTTCAGCCTGGGGCTCGACGGGGACTGACCCGGCAGCCACGACGTCGCAGGGTCGACCACCACCGACCGGCTGACCTGAGTACGAAAGCGCATCCGCCGTACGGTCGCAGGCTCCACACTCGTGCCACCGTGCACGGTGCGCGGCTTCTCTGGTCGACCGATGCGAGGACCGATGGCCCCGATCCCCTGCCCGTCCTGTGGCGCCAACCTGCCTGCCCAGCCGGTCCAGTGCCCCGCTTGCCGGCTGCCCCTGACCGGACCCGACGCCGCACGCCTGTGGGAGCTCGACCAGCGGCTGGCCGCCCTCCAGGTCGAACGCCTCCAGGTGCTCGACGCCCTCCGTTCGCACAGCCCGCTGAGCAGCGACGCCACCACGACCGCCGCTGCCACCAGCGCGACCGGCGGTCCCGGGAGGTGCGCCCACCGCACCGGTCGCCCCCGGCAGCGTCATCCACGCACCCGAGCCCGTTGCAGAGGCCTCTGCACCGCGCCGCACCTGGACCACCCAGCAGACCCTGCTCGCGGTCGGCGTGCTCCTGGTCCTCGTCGCCTCCTCCATCGCCCTGGCCGTCGCCTGGTTCCTCATCGGCCGCTACGGCCAGATGGTCGTCATGGGCGGCCTCACCGCCCTCGCGGCCTGGGTCTCGTTCCGCCTGTCCCGCCGTGGGCTGCCCAGCAGCGCGGAGGCCCTCGCCCTCGTGTCCGGTGGGCTGATGCTGCTCGACGTCACGGCCGCACGACGGTTCGGCATCCTGGGGCTGGACTCCCTGGACTCCCGGGGCTACACGGCCGGGGCCGGCCTCCTGGTCGCCGTCGTGCTCGCAGCCCTGCACCGCCGGGACCCGCGCATCGCCGCGTTCGCCCTGATGTCCCTGACCGCTGCGTCGATCGGCTGGGCCGGCATCGTCGCCTTCGCCGACGGCGCGGCAACGGTCGCGGCCCTGGCGCTCCTGGGTGCGGTGCTCTTCGGCGCGGCTCGGCTCCTGTTGCCGGAGTCGCTCGGCCTGACCCGGCGGGCCGCATCCGGCCCCGCCTCCGGCTGGGCCGTGGTGGGTCTGCTCGCCGCGAGCATCGGTGCCCTCGCCGCAGCCAGAGCGGGCGCGGGCGCCTCCGTGACCGGCACCGGCCGGACCTGTGTCGCCCTGCTGGCCGTCCTGGGCGCCGCTGGTGCCCTGCTCGTACGCCGCGTGGTGGCCGTCCGGGCTGCGCAGCTGGGCTCACGGGCAGCCGTCCGCGCCGACTGGTCCCGCCGGGCACTGACCGGTGACTGGCGCGCCGTCGGCGTGGTCGCCGTCGTCGCCACCCTGGCCGTCCCGACGGCCGTCGGCTCGTTGGGCCTCCAGCTCGGCGCCATCGGCAACGCCGCCCTCGCGGCTCTCTTGGGAGCCACCGCGATCGGGCTCCTCGCCTGGCGTCCGGTGACCCACTCGGTGGGCGACCTGTGGCTGCTGGGCCAGGCCGGCCTCGCCCCACTGCTGCTCGTCGGTGTGGCCGCGGCGCACGGCGCCGACATCCCCACCACCATCACGCTGCTCGTCGTGGCCGTCGTCGCGTCAGCCACGGCCGTCCTGCGCCCGGCCTGGCGGGATGCCGCGGCCGGTACGGCTGCCCTCGCCCTGCTCGGTGCAGTCGCCCTCGCGTCCGGGCTCGCGTCCCCCACGACGCAGGTCCTCGCCGTGACCGTCCTCGGTCTGCTCCTCGCCGGGGGCGCGCTGGCCCGCCCGGCACGGCCCGAGGAGGTCCCCCTGGCCCTGGTGGCCACCCTGGCCCTCACGCTCGCGCTGCTGCAGTCCGTGAGCAGGGCGCTCCCTGACGGGATCGTCGCCACGGCACTGACCGCCATCGCGGCCGTCGCCTGCGCCACGGCGGTCCTGCGTCGTCCCGTCCGCCCGCTGGCCGAGGCGGTGGCGGTCCTGAGCGGAACCGCGGCCGTGTGGCTCCTCGGCGGCTTGGCCTCGCCCGAGATCCAGTGGGTGCTGCTCGCCCTGACGGCCGCCCTCCTCGTGGCCCTCGCCGGGTGGCGTCGCGGCGTCCTCGACGAGGTCGTCCTCGGCGTCGGAGCGGCGCTCACGGCCCTCGCCACCGTCGCGGTCGCCCTCGACCGGTCCTGGCCGCACGCGGCGGCCGGCGCCTGCGCGGCATACGCCCTCGTCGCCGTCGGGTATGCCGCCCTGCCGCACCGCCGCGGCATCGTCGCCCTCGCGGTGGTCGGGTTCACCAGCGCGACGTGGATCGAGCTGCTCGACGCCGACATCACGCGGCTCGAGGCCTACACGCTGCCGCTCGCCCTCCTGCTCCTCGCAGCAGGCCTCTGGTCGCACCGCGAGCTCGGTGACCGCTCCTGGTTGACGGCTGGACCCGCCCTGTCCGTCGGGCTGCTCCCCTCGGCCCTGGCCACGGCGGTCGTCGACGAAGTCCCGCGTGCCCTCCTGACCGTCTCGGTGGCGGCGGCACTGCTGGCCCTGGGCGCGTGGCGCCGCTGGCAGGCCCTCGTCGTCGTGGGAGCCCTGGCGGCAGCGTTGGTGGCCGTGACCCAGCTGGGCCCGCTCACCCTGCGGGCCCCGCGCTACCTCACCCTCGGCAGCCTCGGCATCGCGCTGCTCCTGGTGGGCGCCCGGTACGAGCAGAGCAGGGCGAACGCCCGGCACGCCGTGAGCTGGCTCAGCTCGATGTCGTGACGGGGTGAAGGGTCAGGCCATCGTGGCCGCGGCCCAGGCGGCCAGCTTCTGCTCTGCCGCACCGGAGTCCAGCGCCTGCTCGGCGCGGTCCATGCCTGCGCGCACCCCGGCGACGAAGTCGGCGTCCGAGGTGCCCCGGTCCGGCTCGGTCAGGGCCAGCGCGATGCCGGCATTGAGGACGACGGCGTCACGCACTGGGCCTCGGGCTCCGTCGAACAGGTCACGGGCGACCTGGGCGTTGTAGGCAGCGTCGGCACCCCGCAGCGCCTCGATCGGCGCACGGTCGAGGCCGAGGTCGAGCGGGTCGAGGGTCCGCTGGGTGACCGACCCACCGCGAACCCACCACACGGTGGACGTCGTGCTCAGGGTCAGCTCGTCCAGCCCGTCGTCACCCCGGAAGACGGCAGCGTCCTTGCCACGGTCGGCGAACACCCCGGCCATCAGGGTGGCGAGCCGTGGGTCGGCGACGCCGACGGCTGCATACGTCGGCTGGGCCGGGTTGGTGAGCGGACCCAGCGCGTTGAAGGTGGTGCCCACCCCCAGCCCGCTGCGTGCCGCCGCGGCGTGCCTCATCGCGGGGTGGAACGTCTGGGCGAAGCAGAAGGTGATGCCGGCCTCGGCAGCGACCTGCTGCACGCGCTCGGGCGTCAGGGTGAGGCTGACGCCGAGGGCCTCGAGGACGTCCGCCGAGCCCGAGGACGAGGACGCCGCGCGGTTGCCGTGCTTGACGACCCGGATGCCGCTCGCCGCGATGACGACCGAGGCCATCGTGGAGATGTTGACGGTGTGCGAACGGTCGCCACCGGTCCCGACGATGTCGAGGCTCGGCTCGGGCACCACGATGCGGTTGGCGTGGGCCAGCATCATGTCGGCGAGGCCGCGCAGCTCCTCGACGGTCTCGCCCTTGGCGCGCAGCGCGATGAGGAACCCGGCGACCTGCACCGCCGAGGCCTCCCCGCTCATCACCTGGTCCATGGCCCAGGAAGCCTGGTCACCGCGTGAGGTGCTGGCCTGCCAGGAGCAGGGAGAGCAGGTCCGGCCAGGTGTATGCGGCGCCGGCCTGTGCAGACACGGTGGTCAGGACGCGCTCGGGCGTCCGCGTCGACCGAGCTCCGCCACGGCACCGGCCAGGGCGATCGGGTCGAGCGGGTGCGGCACGGCGAGGTCGGCGAGCGACCACGTCGCGAGCCAGCCGTCCTGCGGGCGACCGGTGAGCACCAGCACCGGGGGACAGCTGAAGATCTCGCTCTTGAGCTGGCGGCACAGTCCGAGGCCCCCGACCGGCGCTGCCTCCCCGTCGAGCACGAGGACGTCGAAGTGCGCGGACTCCACGGCCTCGATGACTGCGGCCGCGGTGGCGCACTCACGCCACGACGCCACCTCGACGTCGCGCGCCGGACGTCGTCCCACGTTGACGCGGACGGCGTCACGGGTGGTGCGGTCGTCGCTGTAGAGGAGCACCGAGATCTGGCGAGCCGAGGACCCCGTGGAGGCGGTCGAGTCGGCGGCGGTCGCGTGCGAAGCGGTCATGGCGCAGATGCTACCGGTGCGGCCGGGAAGGGCTGTCGCACGGCTGTCGGGCGCGTCAGCAGACCTGGCCGCGACCGTCCTGCGCGACCTGTGGGCCGGCTGTCCGGCATCTGTCGGGCATCCGTCGGGGGGTCGCCGGTGTGCCCGTCCGGGAATGGGCAATAATGGCGCTCGTGGCGACAGCATCAGTGACCTCCGACGTCCCCCGATCAGCCGGGAGCATCCCCGGACACGGGCCCGTGTCCCGACCCAACATGGTGTCGGTCGGCACCATCGTCTGGCTCGCCAGCGAGCTGATGTTCTTCGCGGGTCTGTTCGCGATGTACTTCACGATCCGCTCGGTCGAGCCCGACCTCTGGGCCGAGAAGACGCAGATCCTCAACGTCCCCTACGCCTCGGTCAACACGATCATCCTCGTGATCTCCTCGGTGTGGTGCCAGCTCGGCGTCCACGCCGCCGAGCACGGCAAGGCGCACCGCGGCACCGCGAAGCTGCTGGCCGTCAAGGAGTGGGGCATGCGCGAGTGGTACGTCCTCACGTACCTCTTCGGCGCCATCTTCGTGTCGGGTCAGGTGCTCGAGTACTCCGAGCTCGTGCACGAGAACATCACGCTCTCGTCCGACCCCTACGGCTCGGTCTTCTACCTCACCACCGGGTTCCACGCCCTGCACGTGACCGGTGGCCTCCTGGCCTTCCTGCTCATCATCGGCCGCACGTTCACGACCCGTCACTACAGCCACGCCCAGGCTGCGGGCGCCGTCGTGACCTCCTACTACTGGCACTTCGTCGACGTCGTGTGGATCGCGCTGTTCGCGACCATCTACCTCCTCCAGTGACCGGCTGCGTCATGACCTCCTCGCCGACGTCCTCCTCCCTGCCCACCCTCATCGACAGGACCGCCCCGTGAACGCCCTGGCCGCCCGCCGCCGACACCCTGCCGCGATAGCCCTGCTCATCCTGCTCGGCCTCGTCGTCACCGGCGTCGCCTACTCGACCTTCGCCCCCAAGCAGGCGGACGCCGCCACCGCCTCCGCCACCCAGGTGCAGGACGGCAAGAAGCTCTTCCTCGCGAACTGCGCCACCTGCCACGGCATGCAGGCCCAGGGCACCAAGGCCGGTCCGAGCCTGGCCGGCGTCGGCGCCGCGTCCGTGGACTTCCAGATGGGCACGGGGCGCATGCCGCTGGCCGCCCCCGGTGTCCAGGCGCCGCAGAAGAAGGTCCTGTTCAACGAGGAGCAGATCAGCTCCGTCGCTGCCTACATCGCCTCGCTGGCGCCCGGCCCGGCTGTGCCGGACGCCGACGTCTCGAGCGGGGTCGGCGGCAACGTCGCCAAGGGCGCCGAGCTGTTCCGCGTCAACTGCGCCATGTGCCACAACTTCGCGGGGTCCGGCGGCGCCCTGACCCGCGGCAAGTACGCCCCGTCCCTGCGCAACGTCGAGGGCAAGCACATCTACGAGGCCATGGTCACCGGCCCGCAGTCGATGCCGGTCTTCAGCGACGCCAACATCGCCCCCCAGTCCAAGAACGACATCGTCGCCTACCTGCACTCGGTCGACAAGCAGGAGAACGTCGGCGGCATGGCCCTGGGCAACCTCGGCCCCGTCTCCGAGGGCCTGTTCGTCTGGGTCTTCGGGCTCGGCATCATGGTCGCCTTCGCCGTGTGGCTGGGCAAGAAGGCCGCGTGATGCCCGCGTCACACCGGCTGGCCACATCCGCGCCCAGAGCGCACCATGGAACTCACGACTGCGAAGCGACAGGATCGATCTCACGATGAGCGAAAACGGCACGCCCCACGGCGAGGTCGTCGGCACGGGCTCGGACGGCTACGGTGCCTCGGCGGTGCGGCTCGACCAGGGCCACATCGAAGGCACCGGGGGTCTCCCCGAGCGGTTCGAGAACCCCGGCCTCCCGCCGCACGTGGCCCGCATGGCCGACCTGGACGAGAAGGCCGCCAAGCGCGCCGAGAAGCAGGTCGCCACGCTGTTCGGGCTCTCCAGCCTCGCAACGGTCGCCTTCATCGTGGCGTTCTTCGCCCTCGACAAGGAGAGCACGACCTACATCCCCGGCATCGGTGACGCCAGCCTCTACAACGTCGTCATCGGTGTCACGATGGCCATCGCCCTGCTCGGTGTCGGCGTCGGTGCGGTGCACTGGGCCAAGACGCTGATGCCTGACGCGGAGTCGGTCGAGTACCGCCACCCGCAGCGCGCCAAGGACGAGGACCGCCAGCGCGTGGTCTCCGAGCTCACGGCCGGCGGCGACAAGGCCCAGCTCGGCCGTCGCCCGCTCATCAAGTACTCCCTGCTCGGTGCGTTGGCCCTGCCGCCCATCACGCTGGTCGTGCCGCTCGTGGCCGGCCTGGGTCCGGTGCCAGGGGACGCTTTGTCCAAGACCATGTGGAAGAAGGGCGACCGCCTCGTCCGCGACCCGGAGCGCACGCCGATCCGCGCCGACCAGGTCACGATCGGCTCGGTCTTCCACGTCCTGCCCGAGTCCATCAAGGACTCCGAGCACGTCCTCGAGGACAAGGCCAAGGCTGCTGTCCTGCTGATGCGCCTCAACCCCGACGACATCAAGCCCCAGAAGGAGCGCGACTGGGGCCACGAGGGCATCGTCGCGTACTCCAAGATCTGCACCCACGTCGGTTGCCCGGTGGGTCTGTACGAGCAGCAGACGCACCACCTGCTGTGCCCCTGCCACCAGTCGACGTTCGACGTGACGCAGGACTGCAAGGTCATCTTCGGCCCGGCCAAGCGACCGCTGCCGCAGCTGAAGATCACCGTTGATTCTGAGGGTTACCTGGTGGCCGATGCCCCGTTCCGCGAGGCTGTCGGTCCGAGCTTCTGGGAGCGTGGACACGCATGAGCAGCACGCAGACGACCGGAGCGGACCGCCTCCGACGAGACGACGCCACCCCTGAGGCCCCGGCCGCAGGAGGCATGAAGGCCGTCGGCGGCGTCGCCGGCTGGCTCGACGACCGCACGGGTGCTGCCAAGCCCGTCGGCTACCTCATGAAGAAGGTCTTCCCCGACCACTGGTCCTTCATGCTCGGCGAAGTCGCCATGTACTCGATGATCATCTGCCTGATCACGGGCACGTTCCTCACGTTCTGGTACATCCCGAGCGCGGGTCAGGTCGTCTACGACGGCTCCTACCTGCCGCTGCGTGGCGTGACGGTCTCCGAGGCCTACCGCTCGACGGTCGACATCTCCTTCGACATCCGTGGCGGCCTGCTCATCCGGCAGATCCACCACTGGGCCGCGCTGATGTTCATCGTCGCCCTGTCGGTGCACATGCTCCGCGTGTTCTTCACGGGCGCGTTCCGCAAGCCCCGTGAGATCAACTGGGTGATCGGCTGCATCCTGTCGATGCTCGCCCTCGTCGAGGGCTTCGCCGGCTACTCCCTCCCGGACGACCTGCTCTCCGGCACCGGTCTGCGCGCCGCCGAGGGCTTCATGCGCTCGGTGCCCGTGGTCGGCTCCTACCTGTCGTACTTCCTGTTCGACGGCGCCTTCCCCGGCGAGGCGATCATCCCCCGCCTCTACTCGGTCCACGTGCTGCTGCTGCCCGCGATCCTGGTCGGCCTCTTCGTCGCCCACATCGGCCTGGTCTTCATCCACAAGCACACGCAGTACCCCGGACCGGGCAAGACCAACGACAACGTCGTGGGCTTCCCCGTCATGCCGGTGTATGCCGCGAAGGCCGGTGGCTTCTTCTTCATCGTCTTCGGCGTCCTGGTGCTGATCTCGGCCATGGTCACGATCAACCCGATCTGGGCCTACGGACCGTACGACCCGTCGCCGGTGACCGCCGGATCCCAGCCGGACTGGTACATGGGCTTCGCCGACGGTGCACTGCGCCTGCTGCCCGGCTGGCTGGAGTTCACGGCCTTCGGCTTCACGTTCTCCTTCAACGTCATGATCGGCGCGATCCTGCTGATCCCCGTGATGTACGGGCTCATGGGTGCCTACCCGTTCCTCGAGCGCTGGGTCACCGGCGACGAGCGGGAGCACCACCTGCTCGACCGGCCGCGCAACGCCCCCACGCGCACCGGGCTCGGCATGGCTGGTCTGACGGCCTACGGCGTGCTCATGTTCGCTGCGGGCAACGACATCATGGCGATCAAGCTGGGGTTGTCGATCAACGACATCACCCACATCCTGCGAGCCGCGTTCTTCGTCGCTCCGCCGATCGCCTTCTGGGTCACCAAGCGGATCTGCCTGTCGCTGCAGCGCCGTGACCGCGACCTGGTCCTGCACGGTCGCGAGACCGGGCGCATCGTCCGCACCGCCGACGGCAAGTTCTTCGAGCAGCACGAGCCGCTCGACGAGTACACCCGCTGGTTGCTCGTGCAGCACGACAAGCAGGAGCCGCTGCAGCTCACCGCGGGGACCGACGAGCACGGTGTCGCCTCCCCCACCGCCCGCAAGGACAAGGTGCGTGCGGCCCTGTCGGAGTTCTACTTCAAGGACCGCATCGACCCGGTCACCCCGGCCGAGCTCGCCGCGGCGCACCACGACGGCCACGCCCTCGAGGCGATCGAGGAGGCTCCGCAGGAGGAGGCTTCCCGCCCCGCCCTCGAGAGCTCGCACCGCAAGCCCGGCAAGCGCCCCTGAGGCTCTTCCCGACACCGATCAACCGGTATGCCGCCCGCTCCCCTGGAGCGGGCGGCATACCGCTGTCCAGGGGGCTGCACAGCTCGCGGCGCGCACGTGGCAGGCTGGACGCGTGGTGGACATGGGGGCGGGCGAGTTCGAGCAGGCGGTGGGTGACGCGCTCGACGAGGTGCCGGCCGAGCTGATGGCCCTGCTGGACAACGTGGTCTTCTTCGTGGAGGACGAGCCACCGCCGGAGGACCCCCACCTGCTCGGGGTCTACGACGGCACCCCCCTGACCGAGCGCGGTGACGGCTGGGCCGGCGCACTACCGGACCGGATCACGATCTTCCGTGGACCGCTGTGCCGGATGTGCGAGGACCGCGAGGAGCTGCTCGACGAGATCGCGGTGACCGTGGTCCACGAGATCGCCCACCACTTCGGGATCGACGACGAGCGGCTGCACGCCCTGGGCTGGGCCTAGCTGGTCCGCAACCCGAACGCCCGCGCCATCGACGGTGCGCTCACGCCGGCGCCGAGCGCGCGGGTGTGCGTGACCTCGGCGTAGAGCCGGGTCAGCGAGTAGTGAGTCATCGGCGTGTGCACGACGACGTGGGACAGCGCCGGGTGTGCGACCACGGTGAGCACCCGGTTGCCGTCCGTGCGGTCGTCCTCGTCGGCGGTGAGCACGACGACCAGCCGTCCCGACCGCCAGTCCGGCCCGGCGGTGATCGAGCGCATGCGGTCGCGGAACCACGCGTCCGCCGTGGCCAGCGAGCAGTCGTGCGCGTCGTGGCACAGGTCCGGCACGAGCATGCCCGCGGCAGGCAGCGTGCCGGAGCGGACGGCGGTGGTGAACGAGCCCATCGGGCGGTCGTACTTCTGGCACGCCACCCGCTCGTCGACGAAGTAGGCCCACGGGTTGTGCCGCACGGCATACCGTCCTTCGCTGGTGGTGCGGCAGGAGGCGCCCATGGCGTCTGCGTAGACCCCGGCCGTGCGCCGGGCGGCCACCGCCGTCCCGAAGACGGTCGCTCCGTGGAGGCGGTGGGCGGAGGGGTCACGGTCGTCGGTGACCCCGTGCGTGCTACCGGAGGCGATGGCCAGGTAGTTCGGCAGGGACGGGTGCCGGATGGCCGTGTAGTGGTCGGCGTAGCCGTAGCGCTTCGCCAAGGAGAACGTGTAGGGCATGGAGGACTGCATCTGCGCCAGGGAGTGGTTCTCAACGACGACGACCAGCACCTTGGTCACCTTCGTCGGCGTGAGCTTCGTGGTCGCAGTCGTCGCAGCGGTCGACGAGGTCACAGCACTCGACGTGGTCGCAGCAGAACCCGACGACGCGGTGGTGGCGTGCGGTGAGCCTGCGGCGCCGCTGACCGAGCAGCTCCCGAGGACGACGGCGGCGACAGCGGTTGCCAGCAACCGGACGTTCATCTGCGCCTCCTGCGGACGGGATCGGACGGGGGTGGGTCAGCTGTGGTGCAGGGCGCTCTGGGCCTTCCAGCCCGCGAAGGAGTACTGCCAGACGCCGATGCCCTCGGTGGGCAGGAACGGGCGGTTGGACCCGACGAACTTCACCACGTCTCCGACCTTGGAGTTGTCGAACATCCACTTGGCGTTGGCCGGGGACATGTTGACGCAGCCGTGGCTGACGTTGGTGTGGCCCTGGGCACTGACCGACCACGGGGCCGAGTGGAGGTACTCACCGGTCCAGGTGACCCGCAGGTTCCAGTCCGTCTCCTCCTTGTAGTAGCCCGGCTTGCCCTTGGGGATCCCGAGCGTCGTGGAGTCCATCGTCACGTGACCCTCCTTGCGGATGATCACCTTGGTGCCCGACCGGGTCTCGGTCAGCTTGCCGGGGCGCCCGGTGCTCACCGGTATGACCTTGAGGACCTGTCCCCCGCGCCGGACCGTCATGGTGTGGGCCTTGATGTCCACGATGGACATCATCGACGAGCCCACGGTGAAGCTGGCGCTGTCGTCGTTGCCGATCCACTTGTCCGTACCGGTCTGCAGACCGGTCAGAGGCGCCGTCACGGCGACGGTGGTGCCCGGCTTCCAGTAGGTGGCTGGGCGCCACATGAGCTGGCGGCTGTCGAGCCAGCCCCACGCCCCGGGCTGCTTGGGGCTGGTGGTGACCTTGACCCGCTTCTCCACCTCGGCGCGCATCGCGGCGTCGGCCACGGCCGAGTCGAACTGGATCGCCACGGGCATCCCGACCCCGACCGTGGCGCCGGAGTTGAGGATGCCGAAGGTCGCGGTCACCCTGGGCTTCAGCGTCCGGAACGTCGAGGTGGTGCTCGAGGGGGTGCCGTCCACGCCCTTGGCGGCCACAGCCACCGTGTAGGTCGCACTGGGCGCCAGACGGGAGGTGCTCGACCAGGTCCCGTCGCCGGCGACCTTGCCGGCGACCTGGATGCCCTTGGCATCGGTCACCTTGACGGTGCCGAGGTCACCGGTGACCGCCTTGACGCGGACCTGCTGGTCGGGCCGCACCCCGGTGGCGCCATCGGCCGGTGACACGTCGAGCTTGGCCGGTGTCGGGGTCGGCGTCGGCGTCGCGACGGACGTGGAGCTGCTGCCCGACGCGCTGCCCGCGGCCGGGCCGGCCTGGCTGGCCATGCTGCTCGAGCACCCGGCGAGCAACGCGACGGCCGTCAGGGCCCCCAGCGTCGCCAGCAGGCTCCGCGACCGGTGTGTCGTACGCCCCACGTGTGATCTCCCTGTGTCCCGGCGCCGAACAGCCCGCGCCTCGCTCGTGTCATGTGTGGGGGGCTGCCACCCGATCGGCGGCAGTCCCCTGCTCGACAGACGCTGCTGGACCCCTGGAGGTTGTCGATCCGGCACGTCCCACGGTCAGTCCCTGCGGCCGCGCGGCCATCGTACCTTTTCTCCCGGAACGCCGACGGCGCCCCACCCGCCGAGCGGGAGGGGCGCCAGTCGGGTCGTAGACCCGCTCAGACCGCGTGCGGTCCCTTGAAGTACTCGAACGTCCACCCGACGAGGGCGACGACACCCAGCGCAGCCCCGATGATGAACAGCCACCAGCCGACCGCGAGGCCGAGGAAGACCATCGCACCGGCAGCAGCCAGCGGCAGCGGCCACCAGGAGTGCGGGCTGAAGAAGCCGTACTCGCCCTCCTGCTCCGCGATCTCGCCACTGGGGTTGTCCTCGGGGCGCTCCGGCAGCCGACGGGCGGTCGCCCACAGGTAGAAGGCGATCATGATGCCCAGCCCTGAGGACAGGAACAGTCCGGCGGGGCCGACGGGCTCACGCCAGTGCGTGAAGAAGCCGTAGGCCAGGCCGACCGGCGCGAAGAACGCAGCGAGGATGACGAAGAGCTTGTACTCGATCTTCATGGTCAGTCGCGCTCCTCGTGGAACCGGGGGTGCTTGTCGTGGTCGAGCGCGCCGGTGGCGTGCGCGTGCTCGCCCTCACCGACCTCGGCCGGCCCGATGATCCGGGTCAGGGTGTCGGGGTCCGCCTGCAGCCCACCGGCGGGAGCCGCCTCGGGGTGGTGCAGGTCGAACGCAGGACGCTCCGAGCGGATGCGCGGGATGGTGTCGAAGTTGTGCCGCGGCGGCGGACAGGAGGTCGCCCACTCGAGCGAGGCGCCATACCCCCACGGGTCGTCGGTCTCGACGAGCGGCGCGGTGCGCCACGTCTTCCACACGTTGTAGAGGAACGGCAGCGTGGAGGCGGCGAGCAGGAACGCGCCGAACGTCGAGATCTGGTTGAGGGTGGTGAAGCCGTCCTCGGGCAGGTAGTCGGCGTAGCGACGGGGCATGCCGTCGATGCCGAGCACGTGCTGGATGAGGAAGGTCGTGTGGAAGCCGAAGAACAGCATCCAGAAGTGGATCTTGCCGAGCGTCTCGTCGAGCATCCGCCCGGTGAACTTGGGCCACCAGAAGTAGAAGCCGGCGAACATCGCGAACACCACGGTGCCGAAGACGACGTAGTGGAAGTGCGCGACGACGAAGTAGCTGTCGGACAGGTGGAAGTCCAGGGCGGGGCTGGACAGGATGATGCCCGTCAGGCCGCCGAACAGGAACGTCACGAGGAAGCCGATCGCCCAGAGCATGGGCGTCTCGAAGGAGAGCTTGCCGCCCCACATGGTGCCGATCCAGTTGAAGAACTTCACGCCGGTCGGCACGGCGATGAGCATGGTCATCACCGCGAAGAACGGCAGGAGCACCTGGCCGGTGGCGTACATGTGGTGCGCCCAGACCGTCACGGACAGCGCCGCGATGCCGATCGTCGCGAAGACGAGGGTCTTGTAGCCGAAGATCGGCTTGCGCGAGAAGACCGGGAGGATCTCGGAGATGATGCCGAAGAACGGCAGGGCGATGATGTAGACCTCTGGGTGACCGAAGAACCAGAACAGGTGTTGCCACAGCATCGGACCGCCGTTCCCGGGGTCGAACACGTGGGCCCCGAACTTGCGGTCGGCACCGAGCGCGAGGAGCGCGGAGGCGAGCACCGGGAAGGCCATCAGCACCAGCAGCGAGGTGATGAGGATGGTCCAGGTGAAGATCGGCATCCGGAACATCGTCATGCCGGGCGCGCGCATGCAGATGATCGTGGTGATGAAGTTGACGGCACCCAGGATCGTGCCGAAACCAGCGAGGGCGAGACCGAAGACCCACAGGTCGCCGCCCAGGCCGGGGCTGTTGGACGCGTCGGACAGGGGTGCGTAGGCGAACCAGCCGAACGAGGCGGCACCGGACGGGGTGAGGAAGCCGGCGGACGCGATCAGGCCACCGAAGAGGTAGAGCCAGTAGGCGAACATGTTCAGTCGCGGGAAGGCGACGTCGGGAGCGCCGATCTGGATCGGCATGAGCGCGTTGGCGAACCCGGCGAACAGCGGCGTCGCGAACAGCAGCAGCATGATCGTGCCGTGCATCGTGAACAGCTGGTTGAACTGCTCGGGGTTGTCCACGACCTGCAGGCCCGGCTGGAACAGCTCGGCGCGGATGAGCAGCGCCAGCACCCCACCGAACATGAAGAAGATGAACGAGGTGATGAAGTAGAGGTTGCCGATGACCTTGTGGTCGGTCGTCGTCATCCACTTCACCACGGTCTGGCCCTTGGTGAGCCGACGGGTCGCGGTGGTCTCCGTGGAACGGAAGTACGTCCCGGTCGACTCGGTGGCGGCTGCCATCAGTTGCTCCCTGCACTAGGCACGAGGTGCTGGTCCTCGTTCATCACCTTGTTGACGTTGAGGCTGTTGTCGAGCTGGCCCGTGTTGCCCTGCGCCTTGAGCTCGGCGATGTGCGCCTGGTACTCGGCGGGCGGGACGACCTTGACGTTGAAGAGCATCTGCGAGTGGTAGGCACCGCAGAGCTCGGCGCACTTGCCCTTGAACGTGCCGACCTCGGTGGGCACGACCTGGAACTTGTTGACCCGTCCGGGGATCATGTCGAGCTTCTGGAGGAAGGCCGGCACCCAGAACGAGTGGATGACGTCGCGGGAGGTGAGCACGAACTCGGTGCGCTGTCCCACCGGCAGGTAGAGCGTCGGGAGGTTCTTCTCGGCGCCCGGCTCACCGGTGAGCTCGGCCTGCGTACCGGACTCGTAGGTCTGCTCCTTGACGTAGTTGAAGTCCCAGCTCCACTTCTTGCCCACGACGTTGACGACCACGTCGGCCGGCTTGGAGGTGTCGAGGAGAGCGGACTCGTCACGCGCGGTGTAGTAGAAGAGGACCGCGATCATGAACACCGGGACGACGGTGTAGAGGATCTCCATCGGCACGTTGTAGCGCAGCTGCACCGGGAGCTCGGTGTCGTCCTTCTTGCGGCGGTAGGCCACGACGCACCAGAGGATCAGGCCCCACGTGATGACGCCGACCGCGAGGGCCGCGATCCACGCGCCGTTCCACAGGGAGGTGACGCGCTCACCGCCCTCGGTGGCCGCACGCGGCAGGAACCCGTCCTGGGCGCGACCGGCGCAACCGGACAGGACGAGCGTGGTGACCGCCAGGCCGAAGCCGGTGGCGGATCTCCTGCTAACAGACCGCCGCCGGTTAGGGCGCGGCGCATAGACGTCGAGCTGACGCAACGGTGCACCTTCTTCGAAACAGTGATGGGCCATCGAGGACAAACCCTACTCCAGCCCTCACCTGTCCTCAGGTCAGGGGGCGGCTAACGTCGGGGTGTGGCGACCCTCCCCCAGAAGCCCTCGGACGAGGCCCCTGCCAGGGCCGTGCTGGACGCTGCTCCAGGCCCCCTCCACCCGGTCGCACAGCAGACTCTGGCCGCCGCGATCGACGCCGGCTGGGCCGACCCGCGACGCCTGCACACCGAGGGGCGGACCGCCCGTCGCCTCCTCGACGACGCTCGCGCGGTCCTGGCGGACGGCCTGGGCGTGCGACCCGAGGAGGTGGCCTTCGCCCCCGACGGCCCCACTGCCGTGCGGTGGATGGCCCAGGGCCTCACGTATGCAGCGCGCCGCCGCGGTGCGCGGGTGGTGACCTCGGCGGTCGAGCACTCGGCCGTCCTGCTGCCGGCGCGGCATGCGGCGGCCCAGGCCGGTGACCGCGGCCTCGCCCGTCTCGTGGCCGTGGACCGGCTCGGGCGGGTCGACCTGGACGCCTGGGCGCGGGACGTGGCCCGACCCGGCACGGTGGCGGCCCTGCTGCAGCACGCCAACGGCGAGGTCGGCACCCTGCAGCCGCTCGCGAGCGCCCACGAGGCCTGCCGTGCGGCCGGTGTGCCGCTGGGGGTCGACGCCCAGGCGTCCCTGGGACGGGTGGACCCGCCGCGCGACTACGACGTGCTGGCCGCCGATGCCACGTCCTGGGGCGGACCGGGCGGCCTGGGGGTGCTGGTCGTGCCCGAGCGCACGCGGTGGCTGCTCCCCGGTCCGGCCGACCCGGACGCGACGCTGCACGGTCCGAGCCGGCACCTGCCCTGGGTCCCGCTCGCCCTCGCGGCCGCCGAGGCCTGGCAGCAGACCGCGGCGACCCGGGCCGCCGACGCGGCTGACGCCTTCGCCCTCATCGAGGAGCTGCGCGCCACGGCGGCGTCCGTCGCCGACGTGGAGGTCGTCGGGGACGCCGTCGACCGGCTCCCGCACGTGCTGACCTTCTCGGCGCTGTACGCCGACGGGGAGGCGCTGGTCCGCGAGTTCGACCGTCGGGGTTTCGCCGTCGGGTCGGGGTCGGCGTGCACGTCGAGCACCCTCGAGCCCAGCCACGTGCTGGCTGCCATGGGGGCCCTGACCCACGGCAACACGAGGATCACCCTGCCCCTGGCGGCGGTCGCACCCCACCGGTCGCGCGACGTCCGGTCCTTCGCCGCCCTCATCGA
The DNA here is from genome assembly GCA_963695205.1 of uncultured Actinomycetota bacterium. Classification (GTDB taxonomy): domain Bacteria; phylum Actinomycetota; class Actinomycetes; order Actinomycetales; family Dermatophilaceae; genus Pedococcus. The sequence goes on from CAVOGI010000007.1 coordinate 144,364, forward strand.
CCCGGTCGTGACCGCCGTCCGCGCCGAGCTAGGGGCCTCCCGCCTGTGACCGGCGACCCGACGGCGGGGACCGGCCAGAGGTCGGGTGCCGAGGTGGTGGTGGTCGACGCCCGGGGACTGCGCTGTCCACTGCCGGTGATCCGGCTGGCCCAGCGCGTCCGCGACCTCGAGCCCGGGACGCTCGTGGAGGTGTGGGCGACCGACCCCGCGGCCGCCGCGGACATCCCGGCGTGGTGCCGGATGCGCGGCCAGGAGCTCCTCAGCGCCGACGACCGTGAGCCGACGGGGGAAGGTGCGCACGCGGCATACCTCGTGCGGGTCGTCTCCCCCGCCTGAGGTGACCTAGGCGCCGAAGCCGGGCGGGTCGAGCTCCAGGGCCAGCGCGAGCCGCTTCAGGTAGTCCTCGCGGGGCACGCTCACGACGCCCAGGGTCGCCAGGTGGTCGGTCGACCACTGCACGTCGATGAGGCGACGGTCGTCGCCGTCGGCGAAGACGTACCCGGCCATGGCGAGCACCGCCGCCTTGGAGGCGTCCGTGACGCGGTGGAACATCGACTCACCGGCGAACAGGCCGCCGATCGCCAGGCCGTACAGGCCGCCCACGAGCTTGCCGTCGAGCCAGGTCTCGATGCTGTGGGCCCACCCCAGGGCGTGCAGCTCGGTGTAGGCGTCGACGATCTCCTGCGTGATCCAGCGGCCGTCGCGGCCGGGGTCCGCGCACGCGGCCATGACCTCGTCGAATGCCGTGTCGACCCGCATCTCGAACTGCCGCAGCGACCGGCGCAAGGACCGGCTCGCGTGCACACCGCCCGGCAGCAGCACCCCACGCGGATCCGGCGACCACCAGCCCAACGGTCGGTCGCCGTGCTCGCCCAGACCCATGGGGAACAGCCCGCTGCGGTAGGCCTCCAGCAGGGTGCCGGCGCGCAGGTCTCCCCCGACGGCGACGAGGTCCTCGCCGTCGTCGACCTCCGTGAGGTCGAACTCCCAGGGTGTCGGGAGCGGTTCGATGGGCTCGTGCACGGGCTAGGGGGCGATGCAGGCGATGTGGGGTTCGATGGCGTCGGCGGAGTCCTGGCCGTACGCGTCGGCCAGGCGCTGCAGGAAGCTGCGCTTGCCCAGGGTGTACTCCTGCGTGCCGACCGTCTCGATGACGTAGGTGGCGAGCATCGACCCGAGCTCGGCCGAGTGCCGCAGGCCGAGGTCGACCGCCAAGCCGGTGAGGAAGCCGGCCCGGAACGCGTCACCGACGCCGGTCGGGTCGGCTCGGCGCACCTCGCGGGCCACGTGGACCTCGATCGACTCCTCGCCGCGGCGCTCGATGACCACACCGTCCTTGCCCTTGGTGATGACCCGCGTCGTGACGCGGTCAGCGATCTCCTCGGCGGTCCAGCCGGTCTTCTGCGAGGTGAGCGCGGCCTCGTACTCGTTGGTGAGCAGGTAGTCGGCGCCGTCGATGAGCTGGCGGATCGTGTCGCCGTCGGCGAAGGCGAGCTGCTGGCTGGGGTCGGCGGCGAAGGGTATGCCGCGCGAGCGGCACTCGCGGGTGTGGCGCAGCATCGCCTCGGGGTCGTTGGCCCCCACGACGACGAGGTCGAGGCCACCGACCCGGTCGGCGATGGGGCCGAGCTCGATCGCGCGGGCCTCGCTCATCGCCCCGGCGTAGAACGTGGCGATCTGCGCCATGTCCTCGTCGGTGGTGCAGACGAAGCGCGCCGTGTGCTTGGAGTCCGAGACGTGCACCGAGGCGCAGTCCACGCCGTGCCGCTCGAGCCAGCTGCGGTAGTCGGCGAAGTCCTCGCCCACGGCACCGACGAGGATCGGGCGCTGGCCCAGTCCGGCCATGCCGAACGCGATGTTGGCGGCGACCCCGCCTCGCCGGACCTCGAGGTCGTCGGCGAGGAAGGACAGCGAGACCTTGTCGAGCTGCTCGACGACGAGGGAGTCGCGGAACCTGCCCTTGAAGGTCATGAGGTGGTCGGTGGCGATGGACCCGGTGATGGCTATCTGCACAGTCCGGCAACCTACCCGGTCACCAGCACCCCGGCACCCATTGCCCATGCACCGACGGCGGAGGAGCATGCCCCCATGACCGACCTCCAGCACGACTTCTCGGGACTGCGCGCGGTGTTCGTCAACTGCACCCTCAAGCGTTCCCCGGAGCAGAGCCACACCCAGGGCCTCGTCGACGTGAGCGCGGCCATCATGGCCAAGCAGGGCGTCGAGGTCGAGGTCATCCGAGCCGTGGACCATGACATCGCCACCGGCGTCTACCTCGACATGACCGAGCACGGCTGGGACCGCGATGAGTGGCCCCTGCTGTTCGCCCACATCATCGCGGCGGACATCCTCGTCCTGGCCGGGCCCATCTGGCTCGGGGACAACTCCTCGGTGACCAAGCAGGTCATCGAACGGCTCTACGCCGGCTCCTCGATGACGAACGCCTCCGGCCAGTACGTCTACTACGGCAAGGTCGCGGGCGCGATCATCACGGGCAACGAGGACGGCATCAAGCACTGCACGTCCAACATCCTCTACAGCCTGCAGCACATCGGCTACGCCATCCCGCCGGGCGCCGACGCGGGCTGGATCGGCGAGGCAGGGCCGGGTCCGTCCTACCTCGACCCCGGCAGCGGCGGCCCCGAGAACGAGTTCACGCAACGGAACACGACGTTCATGACGTGGAACCTCATGCACCTCGCGGCCATGCTCAAGGCCGCCGGCGGCTTCCCCGTCGGCGGCAACCAGCGCACGGAGTGGGACGCCGGCGCCCGCTTCGACTACCCGGAGCACCCCAACCCCGAGTACCGGTGACTCCACGTCGAGCACCGGTGACCTTCCTGCTGGCGCAAGGGCGTGCAACTACTTGACTATCTCAGGTACTGCCCATAGCTTTGCTCCATGCCGCACGACGCACAGATGCTCAAGGGGGTCCTGGCCCTCCTGCTGCTGAGCCTGCTCAGCGAGGAGGAGGGCTACGGCTACGGCATCGTCACCCGGCTCAAGGCAGCCGGGTTCGACGACCTCGCCGAGGGCACCGTCTACCCCGCGCTCACGCGCCTCGAGGCAGCGGGCCTGCTCGACGCGCGACTCGAGCGGTCGGCCTCCGGCCCGGCCCGCAAGTACTACCGGACCACCGACCTCGGCCGGGCCGAGCTGGTGACCCGCGCCGAGTCGTGGCGCACGCTGGTCGCCGCCGTCGACGTCGTCACCGCGCCCCTGCCTGACCGCCGGCTCCACGGCACCTGCTGCCACTTCGTCCAGTTCCGCACCACAGGGGGTTTGACCATGAAGATCGTCGACCAGCAGCGCATCACCTGGGCCGTGGCCCGCTACGACTTCTGGATGGACAGCCGCGGCGTGCCTCGGCGTGCCCGCAAGGACCACTGCCAGGAGCTGCGGGCCAACCTCCTCGACGCCACCGAGCACGAGGGCTCGCGCGCAGCGGTCCTCGCCATCGGGTCGCCCAGGTCCCTGTGCACATGCAGCCGGAGAAGCCCACGAGGGGCGGCCCCGGTGGACCTACGGCGCTGCCGTGGCCGGGCTGGCGCTCGCGGCCCTCGCCTACGCGTGGCTGTTCAGCCTGCTCGGGTTCGCCGACGGGGTGCTGGCCAGCGGGGTCACCGGCCGCGAGGTCGCCGGGACGAGCTTCCCGTGGGGCACGGAGCTGACCGCGACGGTGCACCCCGCGAGCTCCGGCTTCGAGTTCGGCGGCACCGTCCCCTGGCTCATCCCCGTCGTGACCCTGCTGGTGTTCGTCGTGGCCGCCCAGCCGTGGCGGCCGTTCACCCATGGGCGACCCGGGTCGCGCGCGGCCGCGCCGCAGCGCGCCTGAACGCCAGCACCGGACCGCACCGGACCGGACCGGCGGCACGCCGGGGACGACGAAGGGCCCCACCAGGTGGTGGGGCCCTTCGTGGTGCGGCTGGTGCCGCGACGAGCTCAGCTGAAGGAGTCGCCGCAGGCGCAGGAGCTGCCGGCGTTGGGGTTGTCGATCGTGAAGCCCTGCTTCTCGATGGTGTCGGCGAAGTCGATGCTGGCGTTCTCGAGGTACGGAGCGCTCATGCGGTCGACGACGACCTCGACACCGTCGAAGTCGCGGACGAGGTCACCGTCGAGCGTGCGCTCGTCGAAGTAGAGCTGGTAGATCAGGCCCGAGCAGCCGCCGGGCTGGACGCCGACGCGCAGGCGCAGGTCGTCACGACCCTCCTGCTCGAGCAGCGACTTGACCTTGGCAGCGGCGACGTCGGAGAGGAGGACGCCGTGGGTCGTCTCGGCGGCCTCGGCCGGAGCCTCGGTGGCGGCCGGAGCGGTCTGGTCCTGAACACTCATCGTGATGCGTCCTTCATGTCGGTGGTCGGGGGTCGGCTGACCATCTGTGCCAACCCACGGTCTGCGGGAAATGTTCCGTCCTGCACCAACCACTGTACGTCGTGGTCAGCGCTGGGGGGACCAGGTGGCCGCCACCCGGGCGGCGCGTGCCGCGAGCGTGCCCACGGGGTCGGCCATCGCGGCCTCGACCTCGGCTGCGGAGTCGGCCACGGCGTAGGTGCCGGACAGCCCCAGGGTCATCGCCTCGCGTCGCCCGACGAGCGTCTGCCCGGCCAGGACGACGCTGGGCGTCGCCGTCTCCAGGGCCAGTCCGGCCACCCCTGCGACCACCTTGCCCTGCAGGCTCTGCCAGTCGAAGCTGCCCTCCCCGGTGACGACGAGGTCTGCGGCAGCGACGACCTCGCGCAGCCCCACCGCGGTGAGCACCTCGGTGACGCCGCTGACCCGGCGTCCGCCGAGGAGGTAGAGCGCGTAGCCGAGCCCTCCGGCAGCTCCGGCGCCGGGCTGCTTGTCGAGGCGCAACGGTTTCCCGGTCATGAGGTCGATGGTCTCGGGGAGGGTGCGGCGCACGACCTCGACGTACCGACCGAGCGCGCCCTCGAGGGCCTGGGCGAGCCCGGGCGAGGCGCCCTTCTGCGGCGCGAACATCGCCGAGGCCCCCTGCAGGCCGAGCAGGGGCGACTCCACGTCGCTGGCCAGCACGAGCTCGATCCCGGAGAGCTTCTGTCGCACGGCCTCGAGCCCGGCGAGGGCGTCGTCGGTGAGGTCGGCGAGCGCCATACCCCCGCGGGCGAGCTCGGCCGGCCTCCCGACGCCGAGCGCGGCCAGCAGGCCGGCCCCGCCGTCGTTCGTGCCGCTCCCCCCGAGACCGACGACCACCCGGGTCGCCCCCTCGGCGAGCGCGGCGTCCAGCAGCTGCCCGACACCCCAGGTGCTCGTCAGGCCGGGGTTGCGTTCGTTGGCAGCCAGCAGGTGCAGGCCCGCGGCCTGCGCGGACTCGAGGTATGCCGTGGGGCCGGCTTCCCCGTCGACCAGGAGGACCGCGGCGGGCACGTCGCGACCGAGCGGGTCGGCGACCGTGACGGCCAGGGTGCGGGCCTCGGGCAGGGCACCCGCCAGGACGTCGAGGAAGCCCGGGCCGCCGTCCGACAGGGGCACCAGGGTCAGCAGGTCACGGGGCGCCGTGCGGCGCCACCCCGCCGCGATCGCCTCGGCGGCCTGCTGGGCCGTGAGGGTGCCGGTGAAGCAGTCCGGGGCGATGACGACGTGCACTACCCCAGTGTGGCAGCGCGGGTCTGACGGGTGGAACGCAGATCGACCGGACGCCCCAGTCCGGTCGTACCCCCGCGACCCGTCGAGCAGTTCTCCGGCACCGGACCGGACACGTGCGCGCGGTTCGTCGGCTCGGATGGCGCCGTTCCCGCAGGTCAGGGCCCTGTGGGAGGCGCTGCAGGAGCGCCTCCTGACGAGGTTGACGCGTTTCCTGCGGCCCGGCTGTCCACACCCGCGGCCAAAGTGGAGGAGAATGGAGGGATGCGCCCCCGACAGCCCGCCAAGAAGCCCGTCCTGAAGAACAGCCCGTTCCAGGCGAAGCCGGCCCCTGAGCTGCACCCCTTCGCCGTCGACGACCGGGTCACCCACGACCGCCACGGTCTCGGCTCCGTCCTGCGGATCACCGGCGACCGCATGGAGGTCCGCTTCGGTCAGAGCACCGTGAGCGTGGCCCTCAACAGCAGCAAGATCCACCCGCTCTAGGCCCGACCGGCCTCAGGGCACGAGCGAGGCGTCGAGGAGACGCCACGCCACGCGGTCGTCTCCCTCGACCCCCAGCGCGACGGTGTCGGCGCGGTGCCAGAGCGCGAGGTAGAGGTGGGCCGACGGCCCACGCACGAGGGCCACGGCGTCGTCCATGACCCCCTGACGCACCAGCGGGATCCCGTCGACGAGGCCGAGGGTCCACGCGGCCTCGATGTCGGTGCAGGCGAAGGCCACCGGCGACGTCGCCGGCACCACCACCTCGGGAGGATCGTCCGCCCGGCGCGCGAGCATCCGCGGGACGAAGACCTCGAACACCTCCGCGACCCCGTCCACGGCCTGATCGGGCGATAGTCCGGGCACGGCTTCGACCACGCCGGTCAGGTCGAGCACTCCCCCCGCCCCCAAGGCGTCGACGTGGTGGATCGTCGTCTCGTGGAGCTGCCGACGTCTCCAGAACCGCACCGTCCCGTGCCCCGGAACCGCGGAGAAGCTCCACGCCGCGTCGTCCGGGGCCCGGCCGCCCAGCGTCTCGAGGAGGAGGCCGGCGCTCGCGGCATACCAGCTCGCCAGGTCCTGCGCCCGATCACGTCGCGGGTAGGGGTCCGGTGAGGCACCGGTGCGGACCGCGGCCTCCGCCCACAGGTGCACCCGGCCGAGGTGGTCGACGAGCCCCGTGAGGTCCCAGCCCGGACAGGTGGGCACGGGAAGCTTCGCGTCGAGGCCCCCCACCGTCTGCGCCATCGCGTTCGTGGTGTGCCCCAAGGCCGTCAGCACCGCGGCGTCGTCCATCGGGAGAGCGTACGGCGGCGTGGACGCTCCGTCCGGGCGGCTCACGACGACCTCCGGACGAGCCGGGAGGGCAGCTGCGCCGACGGCGCTCCATCTCGGCATACGATCGGCGGGTGAGCACCTCGACGGACGCCTCCCCCACCCCGCTGCCCCTGCTGGTCCTCGGCCGCGGTCGCGACCTGCACAGCGAGCGCGGGGTCGAGTGCCCCGGCGAGCTCCCCGCTGCCTCCGACCCCGGCCTGGTCGAACGTGCGCGTGCCGCGAAGGCCGCCCTCGGTGACCGGGTGTTCGTCCTGGGGCACCACTACCAGCGGGACGAGGTCATCGAGTTCGCCGATGTCACCGGCGACTCCTTCAAGCTGGCCAAGGACGCCGCGGCCCGGCCGGACGCGCCCTACATCGTCTTCTGCGGCGTGCACTTCATGGCCGAGTCCGCCGACATCCTCACCAGCGCCGAGCAGACCGTGATCCTGCCCGACCTCGCCGCCGGCTGCTCCATGGCCGACATGGCTGCGATCCGCCAGGTCGAGGACGCCTGGGAGGACCTCGTCGAGGCAGGGGTCGCGGACCAGACGGTCCCGGTGACCTACATGAACTCCTCAGCCGCGATCAAGGCCTTCACCGGTCGCCACGGCGGCACCATCTGCACGTCGTCCAACGCGAAGACCGCGCTGGAGTGGGCCCTGGCGGAGAAGGGCGAGGGCGGGAAGGTGCTGTTCCTGCCCGACCAGCACCTCGGCCGCAACACCTTCGTGCGCGACCTCGGCGGCTCGCTCGACGGCTGCGTCGTCTTCGACCCGCACCAGCCGATGGGCGGGCTGACCCGCCAGGAGCTGCAGGACGCGACGATGATCCTGTGGCGCGGGCACTGCTCGGTGCACGGCCGGTTCAGCCTCGAGGCCGTCGAGCAGGCCCGACGCGACATCCCCGGCGTCAAGGTGATCGTGCACCCCGAGTGCCGTCACGAGGTCGTCGAGGCTGCCGACGAGGTCGGGTCGACCGAGAAGATCATCAAGACCATCGCCGCGGCCCCCGACGGGACGTCGTGGGTCGTCGGCACCGAGCTCAACCTCGTGCGCCGGCTCGCCACGCAGTTCCCCGAGCAGCACATCGCCTTCCTCGAGAAGAACGTCTGCTACTGCTCGACGATGAACCGCATCGACCTGCCCCACCTCGTCTGGACGCTCGAGTCGCTCGTCCAGGGCCGCGTAGTCAACCCCATCCGGGTCGACGACGAGGTCGCCCACCACGCGCGGGTGGCTCTGGACCAGATGCTCGCGCTGCCCGGGGAGACCCACAAGGACTAGTCCTCGGCCGACGTGGACTAGTCCTCGGCCGACGTGGACTAGTCCGGCAGCGGGAGGCAGATCGCGGTGGGTCTGTACACACTGGGTGGCCCGAAGGGGTTCCTGTGAAGGAGCACCCGTCTGGGTCGACCGGTCCCGACTCATCCCGGACCGGAAACCACCGGGGAGAAGGTCCCCGTCGCGGCATCGTGGGGGCGCTACCGCGACGGGGACCAGCACGGTGTGCTGGTCCCCGTCAGGCGCGAGGCACGGTGCGCCCCACGGACTCACGTCCTGCGAGTGCGCCGCGCGCTGCGAACTTCGTACTGCGTCGCTACGGTCAGCGACCGCCGCGTGAGCCGCCGCGGCTGCCCGCGGAGAAGGCCGCGGCGCCACCGGAGGACGTGGAGTATGCGGTCGTGGAGCCACCCGCGGCGCGGCCGCCGGAGCGCTGCCCGCCGGAGCGCTGGCCGCCTGCGGACCCCTGGCCGGAACGCTGGCCACCGGGACGACCACCAGCTGCGCGTGCACCGCCGGTCGAGTCCTGGGCGCCTGCGGAGCGGCCGCCTCGACGCCCGCCTCCCGATCGGGCGCCGTCGCCCGAACGCGACCCCTCGCCCGCCCGAGCGGACGTGCCGGAACGACCCGAGCCGCCTCGACGGGACTGGCCGCCACCGGAGCGACCCGAGGCCGCGGGCTGGGGCGCAGCCGTCAGGACGAGCCCACCGGTGGTGGTGCGCTCGCCCGGGGCGACCTCGAGGAGCATCGGGTGACCCAGGCCGAGCCGGGTGGTCTTGGCCTTGATGCCGGCCTTGTTCGTGAGGATGCGGACGTCCGACACCTGGTCGTCGGTCATCAAGGTGATGACCGTGCCCTCTGCGCCTGCACGGGCGGTGCGACCGGAGCGGTGCAGGTAGGCCTTGTGCTCGACCGGCGGGTCGGCGTGGATGACCAGGGCGACGTCGTCGACGTGGATGCCGCGCGCCGCGATGTCGGTCGCCACCAGCGTGGAGGCCTTGCCTTCGTGGAAGGCGGCCATGTTGCGGTCGCGCGCGCCCTGGCCGAGGTTGCCGTGCAGCTCGACCGCAGGCACCCCCGAGGCGTTGAGCTGCTTGGCCAGCTTCTTGGCGCCGTGCTTGGTGCGGGTGAACACGACCTTGCGGCCGGGGGCCGAGGTCAGGTCGAGGAGCACGTCCAGGCGGGCGTCGCGGTGCACGTGGAAGATGTGGTGCGACATGGTCGAGATCGGCGACTGGGCCGAATCTGCCTGGTGCGTCACGGGGTTGGACAGGTAGCGCTTGACGATGACGTCGATGCCGGCGTCCAGCGTCGCCGAGAAGAGCAGCTTCTGGCCGTCGCGAGGCGTCTTGTCGAGGATGCGCTTGACGCCGGGGAGGAAGCCGAGGTCGGCCATGTGGTCGGCCTCGTCGAGGATGGTGACCTCGATGCCGTCCAGGGTGAGTGCCCCCTGCTGCAGCAGGTCCTCGAGGCGCCCGGGACAGGCCAGCACGACGTCGACGCCCTTGCGGAGCGCGGAGACCTGCGGGTTCTGGCCGACGCCGCCGAAGATGGTGACCGACGAGATGCCGAGCGGCTCGGCGAGCGGTGCCATGGCCGCCTGGATCTGCGTGACGAGCTCGCGGGTCGGGGCGAGGATCAGCGCACGCGGGCGACGCGACTGGCGCGGAGCCTTCGAGGCCGACAGCCGGGCCAGCATCGGCAGCAGGAAGGCGTAGGTCTTGCCGGAGCCGGTGCGTCCCCGCCCGAGGACGTCCCGGCCGGCGAGCGAGTCGGGCAGCGTCGCGGTCTGGATGGGGGTGGGAACGGTGATGCCGCGGGCGGCGAGGACGGAGGCCAGGGCGTCAGGGACGCCGAGGCTCGGGAAAGTGGTGTCGACAGACACAGGGGTACTCCAGAGCAGTCAAAGGGGTGTTCCGCCCGGCGCGAAACCGACAGTGGGTTCGCAGCGCAAGAGCTTGATCACGTGCCACGGCCCGAGGCAGAACTGTGCGGGCCGGTGACACCACCCTATCGCCCCGACGACCTCCGGCCTGACAGCACTGTCCGTATGGCGCGGTGCGACGAGCCGTACGGACCTGCCTCGGGCGTGACGGAGGCCTCCGCGCGGCAGGCGGGCACCACGCTCAGGCTCCCGGGATCTCCTCCACCCGCAGCGTGAAGTCGCGGGCCCGCAGTCGCTCGACGAGCGCGTCGCCCAAGGCTGTGGCGGGGGTCAGCACCCCGGACGCAGGAGGCAGCTGGTCGCCGTCCAGGGCCAGGCTCAGGGCCGCCTCCCCGAGCATGACTGTCGTCGCGGCATACCCCGGATCTCCTTGGGCCGTCACGGTGGCGAGGTAGCGGCGGCCGGTCTCGGTCGTCGTGCGCACCTTCATCGAGAACCACCCGCTGCGCCGGGCCTTGTCGCCGGGCCCCTCGCCCGGCGAGGGGGCGACGCGGTCGAACAGCGACCGGGTGCGCGGGTCGGCCACCGCCTTCATGGCCAGGCCGAGGGCGGCCGTGAAGAGGGTCGCACGCACCCGAGCCTGCGTCCCCGCGCCGTAGGCGGACAGCTCGCGGTATCGGAACCGGCGACCGTAGGCATGTCCGCGAAGAGCGTTGCTGCGCCTGACGATCCGAGAGTTGAAGCTGGCCATGACGAACGGGCCGACCCAGTCGCCGGTGTCGGCGTCGCGGAACACGGCCATGGGGTCTCGCTGCTTGCCGAGGTCGGGCTCGGCCGCCCGGTCCGGGCTCAAGGAGTAGGGGTCGAACAGCGTCTTCACCGCACGACGGTCGGTCGACACCGCGTCGACCTGGGCCCGGGAGGAGTCGACGGTGCCGCCGCTCACCCCACCCTTGGCGCGGGCGTGCAGCGTCGTGTCGAGCAGCCCGCCGGCGGCGTCGTGCACGGCCCTCTGGTGCAGGAGGTGCACCGCGAGGTCGGAGGGGACCGAGTCGTAGCCACAAGCCGTGACGATGCGAGCGCCACTGGCGTTGGCGAATGCGTCGCATTCGTCGATCGCCTTGCGCACGAACAGGATCTCGCCGGTGAGGTCGGCGTAGTGGGTGCCGGCCTCGGCGCAGGCCTTCGCGAGCGGCAGGCCGTAGCGCAGGTAGGGCCCGACGGTGGTCGCGACGACCGTGGTGGACGTCACCATCGCGCGCAGGGCGTCCTCGTCCGCGGCGTCGGCCACGATGACCGGCCAGTCGCGGGCCGCAGTCGGAAGACCTCGTCGGACCTCCTCGAGCCTGGACCGCGAGCGGCCGGCCAGGGCGATCCTGGTGCCCTCCGGGGCATGCCGGGCGAGGTACTCCGCGAGGAGCTTGCCGACAAACCCCGTGGCGCCGTAGACGACGACGTCGTGCTCGCGGGCGGTCATGCCCGTCCCTCCGTCGCCACGGCTTCTCCGTCGCGGACCGGTCCGGGTGGCGTCCCCTGCCCGAACGGGTTGCCCCCGAGCGCTTCCCGGCCGTGCTCGCTCAGCCAGCCGGACAGGTCCGGGCCGGCGGGGACGATGCCCGTGGGGTTGATGTCGTGGTGGACCACGTAGTAGTGCCGCTTGATCTGCGCGAAGTCCGTCGTGTCACCAAAGCCTGGCGTCTGGAACAGGTCGCGGGCGTAGGCCCACAGCACCGGCATCTCGCTGAGCTTGGAGCGGTTGCACTTGAAGTGGCCGTGGTAGACGGGGTCGAACCGCGCCAGCGTCGTGAACAGCCGCACGTCGGCCTCGGTGATGGTGTCTCCCATGAGGAAGCGGCGGTGGGTCAGCCGGTCCTCCAACCAGTCCAGGGCGGTGAACAGCCGCTCGTAGGCCCGGTCGTAGGCCTCCTGCGTCCCGGCGAAGCCGCAGCGGTAGACCCCGTTGTTGACCTCGGTGTAGATCCGCTTCATGACCTCGTCCATCTCCGCCCGCAGCGCCACGGGGTAGAGGTCGGGGGCACCCTCGCGGTGGTGCTCACGCCACTGCGTCGAGAAGTCCAGGGTCATCTGGGCGAAGTCGTTGGTGACGACCTTGCCGCTGTCGACCTCGACGACCGCTGGGACCGTGATGCCCCGCGGGTAGCCGGGCTGGCGCTGTTCGTAGGCGTCCTTGAGCCGCGGGATGCCCAGGACCGGGTCGACGCCACCTGGGTCCAGGTCGAACGTCCAGCTGTCCTGGTCGTGGGTCGGGCCGCACAGCCCGAGCGAGATGGCGTCCTCGAGTCCGAGCAGGCGACGCACGATGATCGTGCGGTTGGCCCACGGGCAGGCTCGTGCGGCGATCAGGCGGTAGCGGCCGGCCTCGACCGGCCACTCCCCCTCACCGTCGCCGGCGGTGGTGATGCGGTCGTTGATGTAGCGGGTGTCTCGTTCGAACGACGGCTCGACGTAACCCTTGCTCTGCGCCATGGCACGAACCTAACCGCACGGACCGGAGGCGTGCACCCCCGTGGCTCAGCGCGGCAGGGCGCCCAGTCGGGCCAGCAGGATCGCCTCGGCGACGCAGACCCTCTCGAACTCGCCGAGGTGCAGCGACTCGTTGGCCCCGTGGGCCCGGGTGTCGGGGTCCTCGACGCCGGTGACGAGGATGGCTGCCTCCGGGAACTTCTCGGCGAACGCCGCGACGAACGGGATCGAGCCGCCCACGCCGATGTCGACCGGCTCGACGCCCCACGCGTCGGTGAACGCGGCACGGGTCTGGTCGTACACGGGTCCGTTCGCGTCGGCGGCGAAACCCGAGCCCTGGTCGTCGAGGTGCACGTCGACCCTTGCCCCCCAGGGGATGTTCGCCTCGACGTGGCGCTGCACCGCGGCATACGCGTCCATGGGGTCCTCGTCGGGGGCGAGGCGGATCGACACCTTGGCGCTGGCGGTGGGGACCAGGGTGTTGGACGACTTGGCGACGGAGGGTGCGTCGATGCCGATCACCGTGGCGGTGGGCTTGGCCCAGATGCGGTCCAGCAGCGAGCCCGTGCCGATGACGTCGACGCCGTCGAGCAGACCGGACTCCTCGCGCAGACGGGCCTCGTCGAAGTCGAGGTCGCTGGCCGTGCCGGAGCGCAGGCCGGCGATCGCCACGTCGCCGGCGTCGTCGTGCAGGGTCGCCAGCAGCCGGACCAGGGCGGTGATGGCGTCGGGGACGGCGCCACCGAACATCCCGGAGTGGATGCCGTGGTCCAGGGTCGTGACCGTGACGACGACGCGGATCAGGCCGCGCAGGGTGGTCGTCAGGGCCGGCTCGCCGATGGCCCAGTTGGTGGAGTCCGCGAGCACGATGGCGTCGGCGCGCAGCTTCTCGCCGTGCCGCTCGTGGTAGTTGTTCCAGTACTCGATCGAGCCTTCGACCTGGCGGGCTGCCTCCTCGAGCATCGAGGCGACCCGGTCCGAGGTGAGCGGCGGCTTGGGCAGGCCTTGGGTGTCGAGTCGCTCAATGGCGAACATGGCGGATTCAGCTGCTTGCCAGTTCCAGTAGTAGTCCCGGATGTGGACGAGGTTGGACCCCGGCTCGAGTGGGATCCAATTCCCGCTCTGGCGTTCGGGGCAGAGTAGGATCTCGAAGTCGTCGCCGGGACGAAGTCCGAGGTCCGATGCCCGCGCCTCGCCGGTGATCACGCTACCCCCGGTGTGCATCTCCCCTTTCTTCACCTGCAGGATGAACTCGTCGCAGGCGTGCATGTTTCCCGAGATCCGATAGCTTCCGCCGTCGGCGATGACCGCCCGGCGGGCGTTTTGGTCGACGTTCGGGCCGCCCCAGCGGTAGACGAGATTGTTGTGCCAGAACATCTGTGGGTAGCTGGGATCGGTGTGGCCGATGCTGAAGGTGAGCCAGCAACTCAGCTGGTTGGCCAGGTGCCGGAAGCCCTCGGCCCGGTCTCGCTCCGATGACGGGAAGTCGTCGGCGAGGATCCGGTCGCCGAGCGCCGCCATCCGTCCGCAGAACTCCCGCCATGCGGCCCCCGTCATCACGTCCGCTTCGTCCATGTCATCTCCTTCCTCGTCGGGCGCGCCGCGCCGGACAGGGCGGCGGCTTCAATACCTCTGATGATGCCGTCGACAGCGGCGGCAAAAAGCTCGTCGACATCGACGGGGCGGTCGCCGGCCGCCCGCTCCGATGGGCCGACGTTGGGAGCTCCGGCTTCGACAGTCGCGAATCCCCATACCGTCCAGGCGACCAGCCGGCGGTACAGCCGGGCCTGGCTGTCGTCGAGCCCAGCTCGGGCCACCAGGCTCTGGACGCTGTCGCCGAACGCGTGCAGCGAAGGAGGAACGGTCCTCTGGCTGAGCCCGGTAAGCCACGGATGCAGGCCGAGGTGCAAGCGCAGCGACATCATGAGTCGCCGCAGCTCATCAGGCCATGGCACCCGGTCATCGGGGTCGTGCAGGAGCTCGGCCATCGTGCGCTCCAGGACCTCTCCGATGATCTCGTTCTTGCTGTCGATGTGGGCGTAGATCATCGGCACGTGAACGCCCAAGGCGTCTCCTAACCGGCGCATGGTCAAGCCGTCCTCACCGCCGTTGTCGAGGAGCTCGATGGCCGCGGCGATGATGTCTTCTCTTGTCAGCGTCACCCGTCGTCGAGTCCGCCCGCCGCGCCGGCCGAGAGCCGGCAGCGTCGTCGTCACCTGGCGAGCCACGTCTTGTCGAAGTACACCTCGGACTGGCTGCCCGCGTAGACCCCATGGACCGACGAGGTCCACGCGATGAATTCCTCCACGCTGGCCAGGTTCAGGAACGGCACGTCACTGGCGTAGATGTGGGAGATCTGGGCGTACGCGGCCTTCTTGTCAGCGTCGGTCTTCGCCACCAGCAGCTGCTGCAGTGCCGCGTCCATCTGCGCGCTCTTGTAACCCATGCGGTTGCTGGCCGAGGTGCTTTGCAGGTTGCCGACAACACTGCGCAGGATGCCGAGGTCGTCATCGGTGATGCCGAGGCCGTGGGACGCGGTCTGGTAGTTACCCGTCCGCTTGTCCAACGCCAGCGTGGTGGAATCGACATTGCTCACCTGGACGGTCATTCCCGCAGCCTGGAGCATCGCTTCGAGGGTCAGGCCGGTCTCGACGTTGCTGGGGGCGGTGTCGGTGATGTACTGGATCTTGCCGTCCCAGCCTGCCGCCTTGGCCTTCTCCACCAGTTGCTTGGCCTGGTTCAGGTCGTACTTCGGACCGGGGACCGCCGGGTAGTAGCGGAAGCTCTTGGGGAACAACTCGGTGCCCACCAATCCCTTGCCGCCGTAGACCCGCGAGTTGATCTGGTTCGGGTCGATGGCCGCCCCGATGGCTTGACGAACGGTCACATCGGTGGTCGGAGACGGCGGCGTATAGGGCCCATCAGGTCGGCCTGAGCATGTCGGTGCCGGTTTGGCCCGATGCGCAGGCCACCGTTACCCCGTCGTTGATGAGCACGATGTTGCCGCCATAGGTCAGCGCAGACGAGCCGGAATACCCTTCGGCCTTGGCTTGGGCGACCGTGGCCGGGTCCCGCAGCAGGGCCACCTGCTCAGTGCCTGCCTTCAGGCCCTGGTAGGTCTTGTCGCTTCCGGCATCTCCGAGGTTGATGAATTTGAGCCCGTCGAGGTAGACCTGCCCGCCCCAGTAGTTGGGGTTCGCCTTCATGGTGATCGATTCCTTGGGGGTGAAGGCATCGATCACGAACGGGCCGGCACCGACCGGGTGGAGGTTGAACGAGCAGGTCGCCGGCGTGGCCGTTGTGGTTGCCGGGCACGCCGCCTGCAATGCAGTGGGCGATGGCACCATGCCGGGCTCGGCGGCCAGGATGGCCGGCAGTTCGGGAAGCGGGCCGGTCAAGGTGATCTGCAGCGTCAGCGGGTCCGTCACAACCGTGGACTTGAGGTAGGACATGAAGCTGGCGGAGATCGTGGTGTTGCGAGGACAGGCGCGTAGCTGATCACACGGCAGCGCCCCGGGCAGCCCGGAGCTGTGCCGGTCGAGGCTGTACTTCACGGCCGCGGCGTCGTAGTCCGTGCCGTCGGTGAACTTGATGTTGGGCTTCAGCTTCAGGGTCCAGACGGTGTCATCGGCGTTAGCAGTCAACGACTGCGCCGTCCTCGGCTCGTACTTACCGGTGGATGGGTTGTACCGCATCACCGAGTCGTAGACCGCCATCATCTCGGTGCCACCGAGGTCTCCCGACCCCGACGCCACGAGCGGATCGAGACCGGGCGGTTCGATAAAGGTGGCCATGGTCAGGGTCCCGCCGGTCTGCGGCTGCGCGGTCGCAACCGCCCCTGCGCCAGCGGTCGTGGCGCTCGGCTTCGGCTGAGCCGACTTGCTGCTGCTGCTGCACGCCGAGGCGACAATGACGGCGATGAGCCCCATGAGCGCCAAGCATCGACCCTGCTTCATCGGATTCCCTCGTGTCTCGCGGTCTAACGCCTTTATAACGTCGTTAATTGCGCCCAGTCAAACGCGCCGCCGCCCATTTGACTAATCAAGCCATCGCTAGAGAAGTCGCTCGGAGGACAGCGTCGGCTCAGAGCAAGTGAGCGGTGTCGTTGTAGCGGACCAGTCGCCAGCTGCCTGCATCCGGTAGCACCCACTCGTTCAGGGAGGTGTTGGCGGTGCTGAACTCGGTGTAGGTCCCGAAGCGAGCCAGGCCGAGGAAGAGCACCATGGCGGCGTCGATGACACCGCCGTGGCAGGCGATCACGACGGTCTTGGCCGCGTGCTGGCGCGCGACGGAGGTCAGCGCCCGGCCGACCCGTAGCTGGAATTCGGCCAGGCTCTCACCGTCGGGGGCGAGCCGGACGTAAGGATCGGCCCGCATGTCCGGTAGGCCGTAGCGCCGCTCGAACTCCTCCCAGCTGAGCCCGTCGCCGATGCCCGGATCGAGCTCGCAAAGCGCTGCCTCATGGCCAATGTCCGTGGCACCGAGACCGAACGCCGGCGCGATGATCTCCGCTGTCTGTATGGCCCGCCGCAGTTCGCTGGCGTACAGGGCGTCGACCGGACCCAGCTCGCGACTGCGCTGCAACCGGTCCCGCAGGGACTCACACTGACTGACGCCGAGCTCGGACAGGCCCTGGTCACCCCGCCGGCCGCCGACCACCCGATCGACGGTTGCCCGGGACTGACCATGGCGGATCAGGACCAACCGGGTCGGTGTGGCAGCGGACATGGCCCTCAGCCCAGGTGCTCGACGAAGCGCTCGAGCTGCTTGAGGTTGCGGCACTCGTAGACGCCGTCGCAGTGGCAGCCGTACTGGCTGACGATCGAGTCGCCGGTGTCCCAGTACGACCGGGGCTCGGGGTTGAGCCAGTACACGTGGCGGGCCTTCTTGCGCATCTCCTGGACGACCCAGGCCTGGGACGCGTGGTAGTTGTTGCGGGCGTCGCCGAGGAGGATGACCGTCGTCTTGGGGGTGATCTCCTTGCCCCAGCGGTCCCAGAACGTCTCGAAGGCGTGGCCGTAGTCGGAGTGGCCGTCGACCCAGATGACGTCGGCCTCGGTGTTGACCCGGTGGACCGCCTCGGTGATGTCCTCGATGCCCTCGAAGAAGCGGGTGACCTCGTCGATGCCGTCGATGAACACGAAGCTGCGGACCCGGCAGAACTGGTGCTGATGGCGTAGACCAGCTGCAGCGTGAAGCGGGCGAAGGCGGCCACCGACCCGGAGATGTCGGCGATCACCATGATCTCGGGCTTGGACGGCCGCGGGTAGCGGAACTTGGGCTCGGCCGGCACGCCGCCGTAGGACAGCGAGTGGCGCACGGTGTTGCGGAAGTCGAGCGGGCCCTTGCGGCCGTGGCGGCGCTTGCGGGCCAGGCGCACGGCCAGCTTGCGGGTCAGCGGGTAGATGGCCCGGCGCAGCGCGGCCAGCTCCTCGCGGGTGGCGTGCATGAAGTCGATGTCCTCGGGCAGCGGCTTGCGCAGCGTCTTGGCCATCGCCTCGGCGCCCCGGTCGGCCACCAGCCGGCGGCGGATCTCGGCCTCGATCTCCTTGCGCAGCGCGTCGATGCGGGCCTCGTACTCGTCGCGCGCCAGGCGCTCCTCGAGCGGCGTCAGCCCGCCGTCGGCCTGCGGCCTGGGCCTCCTCCATCAGCCGCTCGAGCACGCCGTCGAGGTCGAGGTTCCGCAGCGTGCGGTAGAGGTAGTAGGTGCCGCCGACCGGCCGGCCCGGCTCCATGCCGGCGAAGCGGCTGACCGCCTGGCGGGCGAGGGCCCGCATCATGGCCTCGTCGCCGTCCATCAGCGCCCGGTAGAGCATCTCGGCCAGCTCCTCGGGGGTGAGCCCCTCCATGCCGCCGGCCGCCGTCCTGGCCGGCGCCGAGCAGCTCGTCGAGCAGCTGCTCGAGCTCGGCCTCGTCGTCGTCGGCTCCTTCGCCGTCGATGTTGTACTGGCGACCCGCGCAGCGAGAAGTACACCTCGAAGACGGTCTCGAAGGCCTTCCAGTGGGCGTTGTTCTTCACCAGGGTGGCGGCCAGGGCGTACTTGAACGCCTCGCGGTCCTCGAGCGGGATGTGCTGCACCGCCTCCATGGCGTCGAGGTTCTCGGTGAGGCTCACCGGCAGGCCGGCGGCCCGCAGCTCCTGCGATGAACCCGGCCAGCACGTCGAGCATCCCGCCGCCGGTGTGGCCGTCGCCAGCCGACCGTGCGGTCGTCAGCCACCGCTGCGCCGACTACCTGCGGGCCGTCGGTGGCCGCCGGCGCCGTGAGCTCCTTGGCCGCCTTGGCGATGTCGGTCTGGTACTTGAGCAGGATGTGCAGCGTCTCCTTGGCCTGCTCGGCGTCGATGCTCTCGATGCCGAGCAGCACCAGGGTGCGGGCCCAGTCGAGCGTCTCGGACACCGACGGGGGCTTCTTCAGCTCGAGCTTGCGGATCGAGCGCACGATGCGCACGATCTGGTCGGCCAGGTGCTCGGTGATGTCCGGGCACCCGGGTGAGGACGATCTCCTTCTCGCGCTCGAGGTCGGGTAGTCGATGTGCAGGAACAGGCAGCGGCGCTTGAGCGCCTCGGACAGCTCACGGGTGTTGTTGGAGGTGAGGAACACCAGCGGGATCTGCGTGGCGCGCACCGTGCCCAGCTCGGGGATCGACACCTGGTAGTCGGAGAGGATCTCGAGCAGCAGGGCCTCGGTCTCGACCTCGACGCGGTCGACCTCGTCGATCAGCAGCACGACCGGCTCGTCGGCCCGGATGGCCTCGAGCAGCGGCCGGGTGAGCAGGAACTCCTCGGAGAAGATGTCCTCCTCGATGTCGGTCCAGGTCGCCGCCGCCGTCCTCGGCCACCCGCTGGGCCTGGATGCGCAGCAGCTGCTTCTTGTAGTTCCACTCGTAGAGCGCCTTGGACTCGTCGAGGCCCTCGTAGCACTGGAGGCGGATGAGGCGGGCGCCGGTCATCTCGGCCACCGACTTGGCCAGCTGGGTCTTGCCGGTGCCGGCCGGGCCCTCGACCAGGACCGGCTTGCCGAGCCGGTCGGCCAGGTACACGACGCCGGCGATGCCCTCGTCGGCCAGGTAGTGCACGCTGCGCAGCCCTTCGCGGACGGCGGCCACGGACTCGAAGCGGGGGCGGCCTCGGCATCTGCGGATCCTTGTGATGGCGGGCCCCGATGGCCTCGAAGCAGCCTATCCGAGCCTTGACGGCCGGTCTAGTTGACCGGCTACTCTGACCTGCCGCCCTGCACGACGTACTTGTCGGTGGTGAGCTCCCGCAGGCCCATCGGGCCCCGGGCGTGCAGCTTCTGGGTGCTGATGCCGATCTCGGCGCCGAAGCCGAACTCCTCGCCGTCGGTGAACCGGGTCGAGGCGTTGACGACCACGGCGGCGGCGTCGACCTCGGCGGTGAAGCGGTCGGCGGCCGCCAGGTCGCCGGTGACGATGGCCTCGGTGTGGCCGGAGCCGTAGCGGCCGATGTGGTCGATGGCGTCGTCGAGGTCGTCGACGACCGCCACGCTCATCTTGAGGTCGAGGAACTCCCGGGCGAAGTCGTCGTCGGTCGCCGGCTCCCATCCTGCCGAGGCCGACGATGCCGCGGGCCCGGTCGTCGCCGACCAGCTCGACGCCCGTCCAGCGCGCCGGCGGCCCGCGGCAGGAACGCGCTCGGCCACCGCCTGGTGCACGAGGAGGGACTCGGCCGCGTTGCAGACGCTCGGCCGCTGGGTCTTGGCGTTGACGACGATGTCGAGCGCCATGTCGAGGTCGGCGGCCGCGTCGACGTAGACGTGGCAGTTGCCGTCGCCGTCGATGACGTAGGGCACGGTGGCGTTGCTCGAGGACGGCCTGCGATCAGCGACGGGCCGCCCCGCGGGATGAGGCAGTCGATCAGGCCCCGCAGCCGCATGAACTCGACGGCCGCCTCGCGGCTGGTGTCCTCGACCAGGACGACGGCGTCCGCGGGCAGGCCGGCCTTGGCGAAGCCCTCCCGCAGGACGCCGGCGATGGCCAGGTTGGAGGCGATGGCCGCCGAGCTGCCCCGCAGGAAGGCGGCGTTGCCCGACTTGAGGCACAGGCCGGCGGCGTCGCTGGTGACGTTGGGCCGGTTCTCGTAGATGATGCCGACCACGCCGAGCGGCACCCGCACCCGGCGGATGCGCAGGCCGTTGGGCCGGCCCCAGCCGTCGACGATCTCGCCGACCGGGTCGGGCAGGGCGGCCACCTGGCGCAGGCCGGCGGCCATGGCCTCGATCCGGCCGGCGGTCAGCCGGAGCCGGTCGACGACCGTGGCGGTGGTGCCCGCCGCCTCGGCCCGCGCCGACGTCGGTCGGCGTTGGCCTCGAGGACCTCGTCGGCGCGGTCGACGAGCAGGTCGGCGGCGGCGCGCAGGGCGTCGTCCTTCTCGGCGCTCGACGCCAGGGCCAAGCGGCGGGCCGCCACCTGGGCCCGCCGGCCCAGATCGGCCAGAGTCGCAGTGGATGTCACCGTCCCAGGTTGGACGCCCGTCACGAATCCGCGATCTCAGAATGGTCCGGCACCGCCCGCACGTCTCGTCCAGCCGGCCGCTGGCGTCCAGCTGGCAGGACGGGTCATGTGTGGTCGTGGTGGCGGCCGCCTGCGGGGCCGGACTGGCGCCGCCCTCGGTCGTGTCGACGAGCATCATGGTCTGCTTGCGCAGCTCATCCAGTGCCCGTTGCCCGAGTCGGCGGCTCATCGACACGTTGCCGACAGTACCGCCGCTCTGCGCTTCGGTTGGGATGTAGGCGTATCCGCTAACATGAAGGTATGAACGCGGGTACAGCGAACGGGGGTACAGCGAACGGGGGTACAGCGAACGTGGGCATGGCGGCAGCCCTCCTGCTCGAGGCCCGGGCCCGGGCCGGAGTGACCCAGGCCGAGATGGCCCGTCGCTGCGACGTCCCCCGATCCGTCATCTGCGCCTACGAGCATGGCCGCCGCCAACCGGGCGCAGACGCTCTCCAGCGCCTGCTCGCCTCAGTCGGGTACCGCCTGGAGCTGGCGCCCCGCTCGCCGGTCGACGAGGCCATGGTCGGGCGGCTGTTGCCCGAGCTCCTCGCCCTCGCCGATGCGCTCCCGAGCCGGCGCCATGACCCCCTCCGCTACCCGCGGCTTCCGATGGCGGTTGCGGCACCGGTGTGACGTCGCTCGTCGCCAAGATCCTCGCCGTTCACGACAGCCTCCAATCGGCCCGGATCGACCACGCCTTCGGCGGCGCCCTCGCCCTGGCCTACTGCACGAGCCAACCTCGGGCCACGAGCGACATCGACGTGAACGTCTTTCTCGGCCCGCAGGAGGCGGCGGCCGCCTTGGCCGCCCTCCCGTTCGAAACGCCGGGCCAGGCGGCGGTCATCCGGGCGATCGAACGGGACGGCCAGGCCCGGCTGTGGTGGGAGGACACCCCCGTCGACGTGTTCTTCAGCTACCACCCGTTTCACGACCGGGCGGCGCGACGGGCCCACGCCGTGGCCTTCGGCGCCGCCTTCATCCCGGTGCTCGACTGCACGGACCTGGCCGTGTTCAAGGCGTTCTTCGCCCGGACCCGCGACTGGGCCGATATCGAGGCGATGGCCGAGACCGGATCAGTGGACGGAGACGACGCCCTCGGCACCGTGGCCGAGCTGCTCGGGCCCGACGACGCCGCCGTGCTCCGGCTCCGGGATGCCCTGGCCCACGGCCGGCCGGACGGGGACGGCTCGCCGGAGCGGCTGCACCAGGCTTTCGGAGCGCCCTCCGGAGCCTCCCCGGCGACCGGCCGCTGCGGACGGTGGATGCCGGTGGCCGGGCGGGCCTGCCTCCGCCCCGACGGCCACGCCGGGCGGTGCCGCTGAGAAATCGGCATCCCCTTTTGTGCGGTGCGACGGATGTCACCTACCGTTTACCTCGCAGCTACCGGGCCGGTGGTAGGTCAGGGGGACCAGGAGGGTGCCACCTGGCCCGGGGCAGCGCACGCGACGAAGGCCCGGCGGGGGAGGCCGGGCCTTCATCGTTGTCGGCTCAAGGGCGGGGGGACCACCCGAGCTCGTGAATATTTTCTCAAGCTCTGAGGAAAAGCGCAAGCGACTTTCGTCACCGTTCCCTCCTCACGCCCTCTTGGCGGCCTCGTAGGCGTCGATCACCCGGCAGGCGGTCACGAACGCGCCGCTGCCTCTTGGCCGGCCCGCGTACTGGCCGATGAACACCACCGCGCCCTGGAGCTCCTCGGGCGTCAGGTCGCCGTGGTCGAGGGCCTGGCGCATGTGCAGCTCGAGGGAGGAGTACTCCCCCATCGTGCTCAGGATGGCCAGGGTCATGAGCCGCCGGTCGCGGTGGCCGATGTCGTCTCTCGCCCACACCCGTCCGAAGACGTGATCGATCGTCATGTCGTAGAACGGCCCCTCACCGGCGGCGGCGGGCGCTCCGGTGATCTCCTCGAAGAGCTGCTGTCCCCGCTGTCGTGTCCCGTCGTCCACTGCTCGACCTCCTCGTTCGGCATGTGTCTACACCTCAGGCGGCAGACTGTCGGTGCGATGTCCGTCGTCATCCGCAGGGCCGATTCCCCCGACCGCCGCCCCCTGGCCGCCGTCTTGGCCCGCGCCTTCTTCGACGATCCGCTGATGCGCTTCATCCTCCCCGACGCCGACCTGCGCCGCCGGCGCCTGCCCCGCCTGTTCCGCACCAGTCTCGGCCTCCAGTACCTGCCTCTCGGTGAGGTGTACACCACCTGCGGACTGCGCCGGCGCGTCGATGTGGTCGCCGCCGGGCCGGTGGCGGCCGCCGCCGTCGGTCGTGGTCCGCACCCTGCCCCGGCTGGCGCTCGCCCTCGGGGCGCCGGTTGCCGGTCTCGGTGCGGGCCATCTCCACCGTCGAGCGGGTCCACCCCACCGAGCCCCACTGGTACCTGGCCGTGATCGGCACCGAGCCGTCCCGGCAGGGCCAGGGCATCGGCTCGGCGCTGCTGGCCCCGGTCCTCCAACGCTGCGACCATGACGAGGTGCGGTGCCTACCTCGAGTCGTCCAAGGAGGCCAACCTGGCCTTCTACCGCCGTCACGGCTTCGAGGTGACCAGCGGCCATCGACCTCGACCGGGGCGGCCCGCGGATCTGGCCCATGTGGCGGGAGCCCCGGCCATAACCGCCGCCTGCTCGAGGATCCGGTCGACAGCTTCATCGACGACACGACCGCGGCCCTCGGCGGCCTGGCCCGTTCGGTCTCCCGGCCCCTGTCGCCCTCGCTGGCCACCGACGTGGCCCGCGAGGCGTTCAACATCGCCGCCGCCTTCGTCGACGCCGACGGCGTCCACACCGACGCCGAGCTGCGCGGCCCTCATCGCCTGCTTCGCCGGCCGCCTCGACGGTGACCTGCCGTCGAAGCCCGACGAGCTTCGCGACAGCGGCCTGCTCGACGGCCGGCTGCGGCTGGATCGCCACCCCCACCCCGATGTTCGAGCTGCTCGTCGACGCCGACCGCAAGGACGGCACGCGAACTGGCCTGGCGCTACTACGACGACGCCATGCAGATCGCCCACGCCGCCTGCGCCCTCGACACCCTGACCGGCCAGGACGAGCTCGACGCCCTGGAGCGGTTCCGGACGACGTTGTTGCCGGCCATGGAGAAAGGGGGCCTGCGCAACCCATGGACCGGTCGGTCACCCCTCGCCGGCCGCCTCCCGGGCGGGGCCGTCGCGGCACCCGTGCCGCATCCACCGCAGTGCCCCGCGGCACCGCCCCTTTCCCCGCCTCGGCCCATCGAGGAGCTGCTGTCCGAGCTCAACGCCATGATCGGGCTGGCCGAGGTCAAGGCCGAGGTCCGCCTGGTCACCAACCTGCTCCGGGTCGCAGCAGCTGCGCCGGGACCGCCACCTGCCGGTGCCCGACACCAGCCACCACCTGGTCTTCACCGGCAACCCGGGCACCGGCAAGACCACCGTCGCCCGGCTGCTGGCCCAGATCTACCGCACGCTCGGCGTCGTCGAGAAGGGCCAGCTGGTCGAGACCGAGCGGTCCGGCCTGGTCGCCGGCTACGTCGGCCAGACGGCGCTCAAGACGACCGAGGTGTTCCAATCGGCGCCGGGCGGGGTGCTGCTCATCGACGAGGCCTACGCCCTGGCTCGGGGCAGCGAGGACGACTTCGGCCAGGGAGGCCATCGACACCCTGGTCAAGCTGATCGAGGACCACCGCGACGACGTCGTCGTGATCGTCGCCGGCTACCCCGACGAGATGGCCGAGTTCCTCGACGCCAACCCGGGCCTGCGCTCCCGCTTCCCGAGGACGATCAACTTCCCGGACTACACGACCGACGAGCTGGTCGCCATCTTCGACGGCCTCTGCGAGGAGAGCTCCTACCAGCTGACCCCCGAGGCCCGCGCCCGGCTCCGCGCCTGCTTCGACGCCGAGCCCCGCGACAAGGGCTTCGGCAACGGCCGCCTGGCCCGCAACCTGTTCGAGGCCGCCGTCGGGCGCCAGGCCAACCGGGTCGTCGCCCTGGCCGACCCGACCGACGCCGACCTGTGCCAGCTGCGCCGCCGACGACCTCGGCTGACGGGTCGGGCCGGCGGTGAGCCTGTACGGCCATGCCCGGCACCGGCTGGACCGCCATGCTTGAGCGGCGCCCCGACCGCCTGCCCGCGTCGCACGGTCGCCGGCCGGCGCCCAGGTCGTGCGGGCCGCGGTCTCCCCGTCGGCCGTCGTTCTGGCCGTGGCCGGAGTCGGCTTCTCGCTCGTCGGCGGCTGTCGGGCCTTGCGCCGCCGTCGGCGTCGGGCTCCTGGCCTGGGCGCTCGGCATCGCCATCAGCACGGTGATCGCCATGGCAGCGGGAGCGCCGCCGCCTGCGGCCCGAGCCGATCGACCCCTACGCCGTCCCCGACCCCTGGCGCCGCTTCGTCCGCGAGTCGCTCGAGCGCCCAGGCCAGGTTCGACCAGGCGGTCGGCCAGTGCCGGCCGGGCCCGCTCCGGGACCGCCTGGAGGAGGTCGGGCCGGCGGATCGACGACGGCGTCCGGCGAGTGCTGGCGCGTCGCCCACCTCGGCGCCGCCCTCGACGCCGCCCTGGCCGACCTCGACCCCGAGCACACCAGCGCCGAGCTGCGCAGCGTCCAGGACGAGCGCCACGCGCTGCTGGCGGCGGGCCAGCGGCGACCGCCGAGGCCATGGACCAGACCGAGTCGGCGCTGGCGGCCCGGCTGCAGTCGGCCCGGCGGATCGAGGCGGCGGCGCAGCGGGCGACCGACCGGCTGCGGGTGCTCACCGCCCAGCTCAACGAGGCGGTGGCCGTCGGCCGTCGAGCTGTCCCTCGACGCCGGCGACGCCATCGCGGCCGGCTCGCTGGCCGCCAACGTCGACAGCGGTCGTCGACGAGATCGAGTCCCTCGCAAGGCCCTGGAGGAAACCGAGCGGCAGCGCCGACGCCCGGGCACCGCCGCCGCCGCCGTAGCATCGTGGTCATGTTCAATTCTTCACGCGCATGTGGCGCTACATCACCGCCTCGGCCAACAGCAAGTTCGACGAGCGGGCCGATCCCAAGGTCCAGCTCGAGCAGGCCATCGCCGAGGCCCAGGACCAGCACCGCCGGCTCACCGAGCAGGCGGCCAACGTCATCGCCAACCAGAAGCAGACCGAGATGCGGCTCAACCGGGCCATGGAGGAGCTGGAGAAGGCTCAACGCCTCGACCCGCCAGGCCCTGCTCATGGCCGACGACGCCCAGCGCCGGGGCGACACGGCCAAGGCGGCCGAGTACAACCAGGCCGCCGAGGGCTTCGCCAACCGGCTGATCGCGATCGAGAAGCAGGTCGAGGACCTGAAGACCATGCACCTGCAGACCACCCAGGCGGCCGACCAGGCCAAGGCGGCGGTGCAGCAGAACTCGGCGGCCCTGCAGAAGAAGCTGGCCGAGCGCCAGAAGCTGCTGTCCCAGCTCGACCAGGCCAAGATGCAGGAGCAGATGAACAAGGCCATGGCCACGCTGTCGGAGACGGTCGGCCAGGACGTCCCGACCTTCGACGAGGTGCGCGACAAGATCGAGGCCCGCTACGCCAAGGCCCTCGGCACGTCCGAGCTCCAGGGCCAGACGGTCGAGTCCCGCATGCTCGAGGTCGAGCAGGCCGCCATCAACACCGAGGCCCAGTCCCGCCTCTCCGAGCTGCGCAGCCAGCTCGGCCTGAGCGCCCCACCCTCCGCCGAGCTCGGCGAGGGCGGGCAGCAGTCCCTGGCGGCCGGGCAGGCCGGCGCCGATGCCGTCCCCGGGGCGCCCGCTCCGGCGGCCAACGAGACGCCCGCCGCCGGAGGCTAGATTCACCCCGCAGCCAACGGGGAGGGCGCATGGGACAGATCCTCTCGCAGTACTGCATCAACGTGAGCGATCTCGACCGGTCGATCGACTTCTGGGAAGGGGTCATGGGGATCCCGGTGCAGAGCCGGACCGAGATCCCCATCGCCAAGGAAGCGGTCCTCCAGGCCAAGGAGGGAGGCTCGCGCATGCAGCTGGCCCAGCAGCTCGACCACGAGGGCCCCATCGACATGGGCAGCGCCATGTGGAAGCTGTACGTCAACACCGACGACTGCCAGGCCATCTACGACAAGGCCATCGCCGCCGGCTGCGAGTCGGTCATCGGCGCCGACACGCCTCGATCGCTGGCCGGTCACGGTCGCGTTCATCAAGGACTTCGACGGCTACCTGATCGAGCTCGATCGAGTACCACGAAGGCACGCCGCCCGGAGTTCCGGACCCGAAGCAGACCGGCCTGATCAGCGCTCTTGGCTTCCGATGGGCGGGAGGTCATCAGGTTGGCCTCGAGCAGGTAGTCCGGGTGCGGTCATCTCGATCTGGGATGTCGGCCCGGGCCTGGATCTTGGCCTGCTGGGCCTCGCTCGGCGCGGTGATCCAGAAGGTGTCGTTGAGGATGCCCTCGAAGCACATGTCGGCGACCTCGGACAACGGGGCGAACTGGACCGTCTGGCCGACGG